>WGAE01000021.1 GCA_015489185.1 Campylobacterales bacterium | reverse complement strand
CTTCAACGCCGCTTCATACGCTTTGATCGCTTCATCGATCTTGCCCGCTTTTGCGTAACTGTTTCCCAGATTGTGCAACGCTTCGGCTTTGAGTTTGGGATCCTTGATCTTGGCAAACGCTTTTGCCGCTTCGGCATATTTTCCCGCACGGTAGTAACTGTCCCCCAGGTTGAAAAGGGCGTCTTCTTTTCCTTCGGAAGCCAGTTTTTGATAATGTGCGATCGCTTTATCGTATGCTTTTTGCGAATAGGCTTTTTGGGCTTCATGAAGATCCCAAAAGTCAAATATCCCCGCCTGAAGCGTCACCGCCGCAAACAATAATATCCACCATCGCTTCATGACAGACTCCTTCTTCTTCGCGGCAGCGAAAAGAGTGCGGCAAACAGCAGCACCGTCGCTCCCGCCAGCGGATAGTAAAACAACTCTTCACGATTTTTGATCGTCGTCTCCTCCTCCGATTCGGCTTTGAATTTCGCCCGGATAATTTCCGCCAGTGTTTTGACATCGTCGTTTTGCAGACGATAGACCATATACGCTCCGCCGGTTTGCAGCGCGAGCTGTTTGATCGCATCGTTACGCTTCACGATGACGATATCGCCTTTGGCATCTTTGAGCACGCCCGTTTTCGTTTTGATCGCACCGCCCTTTTTCGTACCGACCGCATAGACAAACACTGTAATGCCGTGTGTTTTCGCATAGGCGATCTCACGGCTGAAATCACTCTTATCACCGCCGTCGGTAAAGAGCACCAGCACCTTTTTCTGCTTGTTCTCAAAAAGATTGTTCGCCGCTTCCAGCGCGCTCATGATCGATGTTCCGCGCAGATTCAGATACTCCAGACCCAGATTTTTGGTCAAAAATTTCAGCGAGTGAAAATCCTGCGTCAGCGGGGCGATCAGAAACGCCCTGGACGAAAATCCGATCAACGCCACTTTGGTATTTTTCAGATGCTGCAAAAAAAGATCAAATTTGCGTTTGGCAAATTCGAAACGGTTGGGGTAGAGATCGGTTGCGAACATCGAACGGGAAATGTCGAACCCCGCGACGAGATTGATAAAGCCCGATTTGACTTTGATCTCACCGTGATCGATCTGCGGTCTGGCAAGCGCGATCACCGCCAGCGCGAAACTTGCCGCCAGCAACAGATTGCGCACCTTTGCCGGCAACCCCTGAGAAGGGACGCGGATTTTCGCTAAGATCTCCGGTTTGAAGATCCGCTCCAGTCCGCGATTACCCCGCAATCCCGCCCAGACCATCGGAATCAGCGCAAAGAGCAAAAGTAAAAATTCCGGATTGTGAAAACGCATCAGTTACCTCCCCGCTGCCGGTAGATAAAATAGAGCACCAGCATCAACAGACCCGCCGCCAGCGGATATTGAAAATAGTACGCTTTTTTGACATATTTGTCCGCCTTGATCTCACTCTTTTCGAGCCGGTCGATCGTATCGTAGACCTCTTTGAGCCGCTGTACACTGTTTGCCACAAAAAATTTCCCGCCGCTCTCCTGTGCGATATAACGCAACACCTGCGCGTTAAAATCACCCGGATTTCCGATGCCGATCGTATAGACCCGAATTCCGTACTTCTTGACCGTTTTGATCGCGACATCGAGCGGAATCGTACCCGTATTGTCCATACCGTCGGTCAGCAAAATCGCGATTTTATTTTTCGATTTGCTATCTTTGAACAGATTCGAACTCAAAAAGAGCGCTTCATAGAGCGCGGTACGCTGTTTGCCCGCTACTCCGACGTCAATACGACGCAAAAGGCGTTTGATACTCGCTTTGTCGTAGGTCAGCGGCACGGCGACATAGGCGAAATCGGCAAAGATCGTCAAACCGATTTTGTCGTGTTTACGCTTGTCGAGAAAATCTTCGACAATCTGTTTGACAATGCCGAATTTATTATTCTCTTCCATCGAACCGCTGGCATCCATAATCAGCGAAATCTCATACCCTTTGTCGTTACGCACCTCCACTTCGTTTCGGATCACCGGCGACGCCAGCGCGGTCGCAAACACCGAGACGATGAACAACTTCATGATATCCGACACCAGAGAACTTTTGCGTACCGCTTTTTGCAGCAGCGGCGCACCCGGGAAAAGAAACGCTTCGTTTTTCGGCTTGCAAAAGCGCATACAAACCAAAAAGAGTACGATTGCCGCAAACCACCACGGATACTCAAAAACAATATGCCCGCTCATACGTACTCCTTGATAAACGCTTCGATTTCCCGTCTAAGCTTTGGATCGAGCGGCGGCACCTCTTTTTTGTATTTATAGGGTGTCAGTTTCTCGACAATCGCTTCATATCGGGCTCTGTTCGCATCATTGACAAAATGCGCCACCTCTTCAATAAACGTATACGCCACGCTTTTGGGATCGTCGAAATCGATTTTCGCGATCCGCTCCGCGGCGAGCTCTTTGGGTGTTTTCAAAAAACGGTATCTGACACGCCTGCGACGTTTCGCCAGATAAAAAACTACCGACAACAATACCGCAACAACCGCCACCGCACCTATCAGATAGAGCAGCGAATGATCCGCGACTTCGACCGGTCCCTTGATATCCCTGAGTCCCTGCATCCTCTATCCTTTCAGGATCTGTACGGCACGCACGTAAAGATCTTCATCCGTATAAATTTTGCCGTAAGTGATCCGGTGTTCGAGAAAGTGTTCGTACATCTGATCATCCTGCATTTTGAGCGCTTTGGCGTACGCCGCCGCGGTCGAGGGAGTGAGCGTTACCGGTTCACCGCGCAGCGAAACCGGATCGACCAGTGTATAATTTCCCTCCGCAAGCGGCATCTCCTCGAAACGATCCCGCACGATCAACGCATAGATCTGATGACGATGCGCAATCGTACTCAAATCGATCTCTCCGTAAAAATCTCCGATCAATACGACAATCGATTTCCAGCGTGTCGTTGTATTGAGATAGTGGCAAAAAGCTTCGAAATCGGCACGTTTTCCAAGCGGATCGATCGTCAGTGCCGTACGCACACCCTCTTCGACCACCCCGCTGCTTTTGGAGGGTTTGAATCCCGCCTCACGCGTGTCGCTGAAAAAGAGTGTCGTCAGCCGATCTCCGTTGGCTAGCGCCGAAAAACCGAGCATCGCAAGCAGTTCCGCCATCACTTCCTGCTTTAGACGCACCGTTCCGAAACGAATGCCCCCGCCGATCATCATCGCGATGACAATATTCAGTTCGCGCTCCTCGTTGAAGACGTTCAGCTTCACTTCGCCCGTCTTTGCCGTCGCTTTCCAGTTGATCTTGCGCACGTCGTCGCCGTAAGCATACTCTTTGATTTCGGCAAAATCGATGCCGTCTCCTTTGAAGGCGGTCAGGTTATTGCCCAGGTTACCGGTAAAGACCTCCTTCTTTGCGCGCAGGAGAATCTCTTTGACCTTTGTTTCGATCATCTCTCTCCCCGTTACGGCGCTTTGACCGCCTCCAGTACATTACGGATGATATCGTCGGCACTAATTCCTTTGGCTTCCGCTTTGTAACTGAGAATAATACGGTGTCTGAGCACATCCGCCACCACCTCCGCGACATCCAGCGGTGTGACGTAATCTTTGCCGTTTAAAAGCGCGTGCGCGCGACTCGCTTTATAAAGATCGATCGAACCGCGCGGACTCGCACCGAACTCGATATACTCTTTATATTCGCCCAGACCGTACTTTTCCGGTTCTCGCGTCGCAAAGATGATTTTGAGCATATAGCGCTGTACCGCATCGTCGACGTGTACTTCATGAAAGCGTTGTTTGATCGCCTCGAGATCCTCTTTCCCCGCAACTTTCCGCACTTCCGGGAATCCTGTTTTCGCCACACGGTTGACAATCTCGAACTCTTCGTCGATCGTGTTGTATCCGACCAGCACTTTGAGCATAAAACGGTCCAGCTGCGCCTCGGGCAGACGATAAGCCCCCTCCTGCTCGACCGGGTTCTCGGTCGCCAGTACCAGAAACGGACGATCGACCGCGAAAGTATCGTCGGCGATCGTTACCTGCTTCTCCTGCATCACTTCCAGCAACGCAGACTGCACCTTCGCCGGAGCACGGTTAATCTCATCCGCCAGCAGCAGATTGGTAAAAACAGGTCCCTTTTTGACAGTAAACTTCGCCTCTTTAGGATTATAGATCTCCGTTCCGGTGATATCGCTGGGCAGCAGATCCGGGGTGAACTGGATCCGCTTCGAATCAAGCCCCAGCGCTTTGGAAAGGGCGTTGATCGCCGTTGTCTTCGCCAACCCCGGCACACCTTCGACCAGAATATGCCCGTCTGCGATCAACCCGATCAGCAGCGAATCGATCAGATGCTCCTGTCCGACAATGATCTTCTGTACTTCCTGTTTAATAGCGGCAATTTTTGCTTGCATCGTATTCCTTTACATCATGAAATGTTTCGTAAAACTAATTGACGCCTCTGAAAAACTGTTGATT
This sequence comes from Campylobacterales bacterium, assembly GCA_015489185.1. Lineage (GTDB taxonomy): Bacteria > Campylobacterota > Campylobacteria > Campylobacterales > QNZT01 > QNZT01. The sequence goes on along the minus strand of WGAE01000021.1, from coordinate 101 downwards.
GAACGAAAGTTTTATCATTTGAGCATCCAAACCGAACGATTGCCGAAGGCAAAAAAAGTGCACTCAACCCCGAAGGGGCGCTTGCGTTTGCACTTTTTAGT
>WGAE01000020.1 GCA_015489185.1 Campylobacterales bacterium | reverse complement strand
ATTACCGATCCGTTCGCCTGGCTGAAGATCAAAACGAAAATCGACCGTGAAACCAAAAACGACTACGAAGCCAAAAAAGCAGCGGCGATGAAACTCAACAGCAAAGAGACATAACCGCACGCAGCACGGCTCATCTATCGCTATCGCGACAATATCCACTACTACTTTTTCCCCTATTTTGACGCTATCAAACCGTTACCGCCAAAACGACAGGCGCTGTTACTGGCGCTGGGAAGGCAGGAGAGTCGCTTCATTCCGACCGAAATCTCCTACTCCTACGCATTGGGGATGATGCAGTTTATGCCCTTTTTGGCAAAAGCGATCGCCAAAGATCTCAACATCAGCGATTTTCGTTACGAAAAGATGTTCGACCCCCGTATCGCCTGGCAATTTGCCGATACCTATATAAACCGGCTTGAAAAGCACTTTTTTCACCCGCTGCTAATCGCCTACGCCTATAACGGCGGTCCGGGATACACCAAACGGCAGATCATCCACAACGACACACTCTTTACCGACGGCAAATATGAACCCTTCTTTTCGATGGAAATACTCCCCAACGCACAGGCGCGAAAATACGGCAAGAAGGTACTTGCCAACTATGTTGTCTACGCCCGGTTACTCGGCATCAAAGAGGTATCACTCTTTACTCTTTTGAAAAAGTTAAGACAGAAGCGCCGTATCTGCGACTTGTAAAACGCATCCGCATCGTATCGGATGCGGGATTTGGGAAACATGCCAGATAGTAGTGCCCCCACAATGTCTTCAGCGGCGCGATCTTGACCAGCGGATCGTCTGCGGAAAGTCGCTTGAGCGAAACGGGTTTCTTTCCTTCCAGCGTCAGCGCGTAGTCGGGATTGTGCAACCCCTGCTTTGCGGGATCTTCGAAATCATCATCGATAAAGACACTGACCAGAAAACAGGCGTTCTTCTCCTCTTTAAATTCCGTCAGCAGCGGATTGAGCCAAGTCGCGACGATCGACGCCTTGATTTCGAGTGAATTGTAAATCTCCCCCTTGCGGGTTTTTGCCAGTGCCCTGTTTTCGAAAGTGTCGGGTGCGAACAACCCCTCTTTCTGTGCGCAACCGCTTTGCCAAATCGATATGAAAAACGCAAAAAATAAAATAGTTAAAACTTTCATCCCAGTCCTTTAAAATTATCTTTATTTTACACTTAATATAATTTATATTTCGTTAGAATTTAATATTAGATCATCATTCTGCGATACTACATACACTATATCGACATGGAGATACATGAAAAGAGTCGCCGTCGCGTTTACCGGTCCCTCCAACAGCGGGAAAACCACCCTGATCGTCAAACTTGCCAAAAAATTGATACAACATCATGAAGTGGCGATCATCAAACACGACCCCGGTGACAAAGCACACTTCGATACCGAAGGCAAAGATAGCTATAAATTCACCCAAACCGGTGCGCATACCGTCGTCGTCTCTCCAAACAGGACAACTTACTTCGCCCCGAAAAGTAAAACAATCTCCGAAATTGTCGATATGGTCAAAGATTTCGATTATCTTCTCGTCGAGGGGCTCAAAACACTTCCTTTGCCGAGAATCGCCGTTTTTCGCAATCGAATCGATGAGAGCTATTTACCCTATGTCAAAGCGGTAGCAATCGATGACAGTGTCGATACAGAGGCATACGAGATACCCGACAGCATCTCGGTACTCGATCTTAACGACACCGATGCGATCCTCGCGTGGATCGAAACACATGCCAAAGCAGTATAAGGAGCAGCATGCAGGAAATTTACAACGCCATCCAGTCGGCAGCGATCAAAATCGACTATGCGATCAAACATGAAGATACCGGTTATTCCGACAACCAAAACAGCACGGGCGATATTCAGCTCAAACTCGATATTCACTCCGACAATATCATCGAAGAGATTTTCGCACCGATCACGTCGGTCAAAGCGCTTGCCAGTGAGGAGAAAGCGGAACCTGTGACCGTGCATGAAGAGGGACGCTATCTGATCGGTTACGATCCGCTTGACGGATCGAGCCTGGCAGATGTCAACCTCTCCGTCGGATCGATTTTCGGCATCTACGAAAACGACTACAGCGGCAAAAACCTCAAAGCCGCGGCGTACGTAGTCTACGGACCGCGTGTGGAGATGGTCACAGCGGATGAAGAGGGTGTCAAACTTTTTCGTCTGAATGCCGATCATACATTTGCGTTTATCCGGGATATCAAACTTGAAGCAAAAGGGAAACTCAACGCACCGGGCGGTACGCAAAAAAACTGGCTTCCGCACCACAAAGCACTTGTGGAGCACTTTTTTGCCGAAGGGTATCGTCTCCGATACAGCGGCGGTATGGTTCCCGACCTGCACCAGATTCTGCTTAAGGGAGGCGGTATCTTCTCCTATCCCGGTACATCGGACAAACCGGCAGGGAAACTGCGTAAAGTTTTCGAAGTCTTCCCGTTTGCTTACATTTATGAAAAAGCGGGCGGCGAAGCGATCGACGGAAAAACGAGGCTGCTTGATCTCAGCCCCGAACATATTCACGACACGACACCGTGCTTTTTCGGATCAAAAGAGGAGATACAAAAAGTAAGGAACGCCTATGCCAACCATTAAAGAACAAAAAGAGATCGATTTCTACGAAGCGAAACTCAAAGAAGAGACGGAAAATCTCCAAAAATGTCAGAAAGCGCACAAAGTCAAAAGCTGTATGTCCTGCAAAGAGGTAATCGGCTGCGCAGTACGCAAAGCCTATGTCAACGCCGTCTATCAGAGTATGAACAAAGGAAAAGGCGGCGGTTTCGAATTTTAACTTCGCGTTTTAACAGGTGTTCGCCTGTTAAAACCTTTTATTATCTTCCTACCGATTTATGTGATTTTGCTTTCACATCTTTTTCGATACGATCCATTACCATCAGCGGCGCCATCACGATATAGATGATATTCGCGAGTATAAACGCAATCAACAGATACAATCCGATCTTTTTTTTCACAGCAACTCCTTTTTGACATAATCAAGCGCTTCGTCTCTGGAGGTGATTTGCCCCTCTATCTGCGCTTCATACACTTTGTCCAAAATTTCTTTAAATTTCGGTGAAGGGGAAAGTTTGAGTTTTTGCACCAGGTCTCTGCCCAGAAGAAGCGGTGCGGGTGCGTGTTCGAAAACACCGAGTCTTTTAGCCGCTTCTTCAAGCAGACGCGCCTCCTCTGTTTTGCCGTCCGCATCCAGCAAAACAACCAGTTGGCGAATCGGCGCTTTTAAAGAGAGTCTGCGCACCGAAGCATTCCGCAAATCATGTGCCGTTTTCACTGCTTCGGGATACGCCGCAACCAGCCGTGCGACCGTTTCGCGAAGACGTACTTCATCACTCACAAACAAAACCGTCTCTTCCGCTTTTTTCGCACCGCCCTCCAGCACCAGCGCTGCCAGCGAAAGCGCCATACGCTCCTTTTCGTCCCAGGTGCGTACCGATTCCGCCGTACGATCAAGCCGCCTGAGTGTGTGTTGCAACGTCTGCGGATCACACTCCCCAAGCCACGGAAAGAGCGCGAGCGCTCCCATCTTTTGCATCAATGCAAACCCTTTCGACGGTTGCCGCGCTTGCAGCAATAACTTTTTGATCTCTTCATAGATACGCTCTTTGGGAAGTTCATGAAGCATACCCGACGCCACCATCTCCCGACACAAACAGAGCGTATCCGGATACATCGACAGATCAAATCTTGCGCAAAACTGCACCCCGCGCAAGACACGCAGCGGATCTTCGACAAAGGTTTCGTCGTCGATATGGCGCAAAATTTTGTTGCGTAAATCTTCACGACCCCCGAAAGGATCAAGCAGTCGCTTCTCTTCGATGATATACCCCATCGCGTTGATCGTAAAATCCCGCCGTCGTGCCGCACTTGCAAAATCGAGTGCACCGTCGACCGTCACCGCAAATCCGCGATGTCCCCGACCCGTTTTACGCTCCAGTCTCGGAAAAGCGAAATCGTACTCTTTACCTTCATGAAGCAGTTTTAAAATACCGAAACTCTTTCCCACCTCCTTGACCTTGCCGAACGCCAATAATATCTCCTCCAGCGTTTCGAGATCTTTCAAACCATAAACTTCAATATCATAATCTTTAATCGGAATATGCAAAAAATAATCACGCACAGACCCTCCCACCAATACCATTTTCGCATAATAGTGGTGCAGGGTCTGCGCAATCGCTTCCAAAACAGGCGGGACAGGTATCTGCATGCTACTCACTTATTTGATAATCTGCCCGATTATATCACACCTTCGATCAAGTAGCGGTTCAGTTACCGTTGCCTCCCGCAAGCCCCAGAATCAGATTGTTGAAGTTTTGCTGTGCCTGCAACAGGTTCTGTTCGGTAACAGCCATCAAGTCCATCATATCTTTGGCGATTTGCCCCGGATTCATACCGGAGTTTGGATCGAGCATGGCATTGAACATCT
>WGAE01000019.1 GCA_015489185.1 Campylobacterales bacterium | reverse complement strand
TTTATTTCAGCGCCAGTTCCTTTATCTTCGCCTTTTGAAATGACAAAAAAATCAGTAAATCTATAGTAAGGTTTTTGTTTTTTTGCATTTGAAAATCTGTATGGACGGAAGGACATATCTGTGTTATGAAAAAGACAAGCAGCAACTTGTAAGATTGTTGTTTTGCCAATACCATTCGTATCTGCTATCGCACTAATAGGATATTTAAATTCTATATCGAAATTTTTGACACTTTCATACCAACTTCATTAAACTTAATATATGTTAACCTCCTAGTTAATACAAAAAACCAAACAACCAAAGTGGTATTACATTGTCATACCCGCTTTCTATATTATCTATAGCCAGATAGGCGTTTTCCACCTCCGCTATCTGCTTGGCGTCTTTAGATTTGCCGCCTACCTCCAGTACGATCTTTTCATCGACCAAAAAATCTCCCTGATGGTGGTAGTGCACCTGATGATCCGTCAAGAGTTGCGAAACCAGAAAGCTCTCCCGTATGGCACCGATATCTGCTTTGGCGCATAAAACGGCAAAGAGGTTAGGATTGCCCAGGAGTATTTTGTTGGGGAGCTGGATTGTTTTGTGCCCCTTGCTGCCTCTGATGATATTAAGCAGCGAGCCTTTTTGCATGTAGTCCAGGTATTTAGAGAGCGTACTCCATGAGATGCCTGCACTTGCAGAAAGCTTGGATTTGTTGACTTCGTAGGGGGTTGTACTGCAGAGCATATAGAGCACTTTTTTGAGGGCGTCGAGTTTTTCATAGCTGATGTTGAAGATAGAAGCCAGGTCACTGTCAATCGTTGTATTTACCACTTCAAGCAGTCTGTTGCTGTAAGAGTTGATACCCTCTTTGAAAAAAGGGTAGGCACCATGATCCAGGTAATCGGCGAAATGTTCCAGCGGTTTGATTTCGCCGAGTATGTCGACAACAATATCTTCATGAGAGGTGACGATCTCCTCCAATGTGTGAGAGTGTAAATGTGCAATGTTTTTGAGTGCGAGATATTCTCTGAAAGAGAGGACGGGCATCTCGTAGATAAGGGCTCTGCGTGAGAGATCGCCTATCTCATGTTTGATATTCATCGCAGAAGAGCCGGAGAAGATCACCTGCAGATCGGTGAAGTCATAGATCGCTTTGATATGAGCAGAGAAATCTTTGACCTTGTGTATCTCATCGAGCAGAAGCAGTTTACCCCCGTGAGCATAGAAGTCATCGGCTATGGCATAAATATCTGCGTTTAGCACAGAGGGGTGGTCGCAGGAGATATAGAGTATTTGCGAAGATTTATACTTACAAGCCTTCGCATATTGGTGCATCAGGGTTGTCTTTCCCGAACCTCTGCCGCCTGTAATTCCTATAATTTGGGCAGAAAAGTCTATCCGATCATACAGAAAACGCTTGAATGAGGAGGGTTTCTGGCTCAGGAAACGTTTGGAAAGTTTGCTCAGTATAGGTATCATCTTTTCTCTTTTTTGTGAAATGCATTTAATAGTTATAGCATTATAGTATAAAATGTACTTAATAGCAAATGCTTCAAAACGGAGATGTACAAGGTATCTATCAATGGAGTGTTGATGCGGGTTTTTTATTACTTACTCTCTTTTCTTGTTTGTGTATCAAGATGAAAAATTTTACCCCTTCACCCAATATAAAAACCCTGATTTGTCATCTGTATCGTGTTGGTGGTACTCTTCTTCGACGGCATATGTGAGGTAGCGGTAAAAGAGGAAGAGAAAGAGGAGAATCAAAAATATAGAAAGCAGGATGCCGCCTTTTTCAAATCGTTTTGTGAGTCTGTACAACAACCAGAAACTGCCGAACCAGAGGATGCTGTCGATTAAGAGCGGACGGTAGCGTTGTAAAAGGGGGAGGTTTGGATTTGCTTCGACGGTGTAGTAGTATTTTGCCGTGTTTGAAGGCTGTGCAGGTGGTGTTTTTGCCAGATAGGTGAAAACCGGGACAATCAGTGCGATGACGATGATTAGAAAACGTGCGAAGATCATGTTGTGACTTCTTCCGATGTTTCTGGGGTACACTCACTGTTTTTACCGTCGAATGTTTTTTCGTCGATTTTTTTAACGGCGTATTTTGCCATTTGATCGGTTTTGAGTGCAATCTGTTTGGTTTTTTGGGTGATTTGCGCACTGAGTTTGGTTTGTTCGGCAACTTCATGAACGGTTTGATTGATCGATTCGATAGCACCGGATTGTTCCTGTGATGCGACTTCGATTTCATGGATATGTTTGACTGTATCGGAGATATTGTCGATCAGTTTCAGGTACCCTTCGATCATCGTATCGGCGATCTCTTTGCCGTCTTTGCTCTTTTCGGAAGCGTGTTCGACGAGTTCTTTGATTTTACGGGCGGCTTCAGCACTTTTGGCGGCAAGATTCCTTACTTCACTTGCGACAACGGCGAATCCTTTGCCGGCATCTCCGGCAGTTGCCGCTTCCACGGCTGCGTTGAGTGAGAGGATATTGGTTTGAAAAGCGATCTGATCGATGACGGTGATCGCTTCGTTGATCGCGCGTACTTGTTCGTTGATCTCTTCCATCGCATTTGCGGTTTTGTTTGCCAGAGACTCACCCTCTTTGGCGGAAGTGGTGACGTTTTGTGCCAGTTTTGACATCTGCACGACATTTCTGGTATTACTGGTGATATTTTTAGTGATATGTGACAATGATTCGGTAACGTTTTGCAGTGAGTTTTCTGTTTTGAGTGTAGTTTGATCTACGGTTTGTACATTTTGGAGAAGTGTATCACTGAATCGGTTGAGTTGCATACTTGTTTTTTTATTTTCGACCAACATTTCTGTAATGACATTACGTAGTCGGTTGATATGTTTTACCAAAATATCAAATGCACCGCCCTCTTTAATATCTGAAAGTTCAATAACAGGTGTATAGTCGTGTTGGGCATATTGTTGCAAAATAGTGTTCACCTGATCAAAGTTATGTTTGGTAGCCTGGAGCATTTCGTTGACGCTGTTTTTAAATTCTTCCAGTGTTTGACTATCGGTTTTTGCCGTGATGCGTTCGCTATAACACCCTTGTTTCGCAAGTTCGATCGTTTTTTGCGCCTTGATGATAAATTTCCGCTCCTCTTTGTGTCCAGCTTCGATGCTATCGAGATAACGGTTGAAATTTTTGGCAATTTCGCCCAGCTCATCATCACTTTTGAGATTGACACGTTTAGTCAGATCCTGGTTACCTGAGGAGAGCCCTTTGATGATTTCGATCATCTTTTCCAAAGGGTTTGTGACAAGTCGGTTGAGCAGAAACAAGACACCGCCGAGCAGGACTACCGCCATCAAAAAGTTCGAGAGTGACATCATGGTCGTGAAATAGGAGATATTCGCATCACTTTCACTGAGTGAAACACGCAGATCCATCACCCCCAGTACATCCCCTTTTTTCGCACTCGTATGACAGCTTAGACAGCGCTCTTTGGCGATGAATGGTTTGAGAATTTGCATTTGATGGTCGGGATGATGGATTTCATGAATCACCGGTTTTTTGTTCAAAAAGACTTTCAGCAAGGCAGGATCGTTTGTAAAAGGCTCATGAAGATTGAAGTCACGAATGATCTGTTTCGATTTGGCGATGTTTAGATAGGTGATATTTTTTAATTTTTTTGCTTGTTCTTCCGCTCCTATTACGACTTCGGGGGAACCGGTCAGCATACTGTTTGTCATTGTCTGATAGATCGATTGGCTCAGAATTTCAAGTTGGTTGCGTACATTTTTTTCCAACTCTTTTTTTGCCCCGAAAAAAGAGAGAACGGTGACAATGCCTACAAATAACAGTACCGAACTACTCAGGTAGAGCAGAAACTTGTGTTTGATCGAGCTTTTGAGAAAGTGTTTCGTCGCCATTTCGATTTCGTTCCTTGCCGATAGATTTGAAAGATATATCGGCGATTGTCGTTTTTTTTTAAATTACTCATAAGATAGTATAAAACCGTGCTGAATAAATTAAATATATTAAATTTATAAGAGAATGTGTGTTATGGTGAAGCTTAACGTTAAGAACAAAAAGGAGGAGCGTATGTGTTTTTTTCGTTTTGGATGGAGGATTTTGATTGCGTTTTGGTTGATAATCGGTGTAATGTTGTACGGTAAACCGCTGGATCTGAACGAAACGGTGACCATCTACGTACACGGTTTTGACTCTCAGGGGTATCGCAGAGTCGGGATTTTCGGTGCGGAAGAGGAGAGAGATTTTTTGCAAAAAAGCGCCTACTTCCTACCCGATCATAAAGTGGTTTCGACGATTTACTACGGTGACACGCCGCCGGCGTACTATACACAGGCGGATATCGATGCCGTCGATGTCGTGACCCGAAAATACGGTGGCGGGATACCGCGATATGCGCTGATTGTGGCGAAATTTGCAAAACATATGATGGCACAATCTGGTGCAAAACAGGTCAATTTCATCAGCGGGAGTATGGGATCACTGGTAGTGCGGTGGTTGATTGAAAAAAATGTTGAAGGTCTGGCGGCGGATGGAAAGATTGGTCGCTGGTACAGCGTGGAAGGGGTTGTGAACGGAAACTATGCCGCCAGTACCAGTTTGTTGTTCAAACTTTACGATTCAGTGGAATCTGTTTCGATTGATATTGACCATATGAAATATAAATGGGTCACCCGAGCATTCGGTTCTCCTCGTTCGGTCGGGAAAAGTCCCTATTATAAAGATATATTGATCGGATTTGAAACTTCGACTGACGGGCATCCCAAAGAGGGGTTGTTGACCAAATTGTTAATCTCTCACGGACAGTTCTGGCCCAACGACGGTTATCAAATCTCCCGTGATACCTATTTTCGTTCGATTCCGGAAGCGTATCGCTATATGGGAGAGTTACCGACACATATCTATTTGCATCAGACGCATCTGGGCGTAAAGGATAGTCCGGCACTTTGGGCGGATATCGTCAACTTCATGACATCGCATAAACGGGTGCGTGTCACACTCGAAAAGGTGAAAGTAGACGATATCAAAGAGCGTAACCGCTGGTATTTTAAAAAACTTCCCGCGGAGATCGTTTTTGACAGCAGGGTCTATGCTCCGGCGCTTAATCTTTTTTTCGGTGTGACCGATCCGATCTGTGAGCGTACCTATCATGACGGTGTGCCTCCGATTGTCAAATATCGTAAAAAACATCAAACCAAAACGGCCAATCAGGTGCTTTTTGATAGTTTCGTTATGCCGTTTGAGCAATCGCTTCGTATCGAACTGGATGCGAAGGAGATTGACGGCGATTTACGCTATAAAGTTTATGAAAGTATTTACGACAGACGTTTTGCACACATTGGAAGCAGTAGTTTTTCCGTACCGCTGGTTTCCGGAGTCTATCCGTTCAAAGGGCATAAATTCAGCGGGAATGTCAGAGTAGAAGTGATCACATATTAGTAGTTATTTGCGAAAATAACCGCCTCTGAGTGAGGCGGTTTGTCTATTCGTGTTCTTTGGAAGTTGCTTTTTCGCCTTTTGTATCCTGCGATAATTTTTGCGGCGCGTACTCTTCTGTTTTCATTCCGATTTTACATGCTTCGTAGTTGCTGTTACACTGCTGTACACATACACGGTCACTGCCGTATTTAACGGAACAGTTGCCCATACAGCGGTTATATTGCAGATCGCAGTCATTGGTCGCTGCGTGGTGTGACGCGAAGAGCAGATTTGCCGTAAAGAGTGCGCCGGCGATAATGATTTTTTTCATAACATGTCCTTTTTGTAAGTGTAAAAATGCATTATGACAAAAAAGCGTTATGTACACAATAAATATATTTTATTTTTCTGCCGGAAATGACTTTTGTAACCCTTTGATCACGTTTTGAAACACATTTTGAAACGATTTGCCTGTTTCCATCAATCTCGACAACTCTTTGGTCAGTCGCTGTGAAATGTTTTGTGCGTACTGCTCCCCGATGGCAAAATAGAGATTTTTTTTGGTTTCAAACATATCGATTTTCCAGGTGTTATCCTCTTTTCGCATCACGGTTTCAAAACTGACGGGGATATTTTGCGTTTTTTGCTGCGGTAAAACAACATCTTCGAGGATCAGTGTTGTGGGAACGCGTGCTTCGTTTTGTTCAATTTTCGGCTCTTTTGTCTTGACGCTTTTGATTTTGATTTTTTGGTAGAGTTTGGTCTTTTCGGGATCTTGCTCAATCGTGTACTTGCTGGCACGGTCGATATCGTTGGTTTTTTGTGCCACCCAGAAATCATATGAAATACCCGACGGAGAAGTTGCTTTGGATGCACATCCGGTCAAGAAAATCAGTAAAAACCATGTAAAAAGATAAATTAATTTCATGAAAATCTCCTTTTATACTACTTTTATATTATAATATATCGATTTATAGAAAAAAGCACTGATATTTCCAGGTTAGTTTCGGACGGCAGTGAAATTAAAAATTTTATAACAATAGCCGATGGTTGATATAAGCTAAACATAAAAATTTCAAAAAGGGGTGCCCAAGTGAATCGAAACGAAATGGCATTTATTGTCAGAGAGGATGAAGAGTGCGGATGCGGCGCGTTGATCGCAATTGAAGCGCTACGTGATATTCCGTTTGAGATGAAGCGGGTTTTTTTCATCTATGGTGTCGATCCGGGACTCAGACGCGGTGCACATGCACATCGAACATCGAGGCAAGTTCTGGTATGTGTGCATGGACGCTGTACAATTGTACTTGATGATGGCGAAACGAAAGAGCGGGTTGATCTCGATTCACCGGAAAAAGGGTTGCTCCAGGAAGCGCTGGTATGGGGAGAGATGGAGAATTTCACAAAAGATGCCGTTTTGATGGTTATTTCCGATTCCTACTACGATCCGGACGAATATATTCACGATTATGATGAATTTCTGACACGCGTCAGAGCGAAGGTGCTTTCATGAAGGTTGTTCGCTATGAAGAGACGATGAAACACCGCTGGGATGATTTTCTGCGAAACGCCAAAAACTATCACTTCTTTTTTCATCGTGACTATCTGGCGTATCATCGGGATCGTTTTGAAGATTATTCCCTGATGGTCTATGATGAAAAAGAGCGACTGATGGCACTCCTGCCGGCAAACAAGGCATCATCTGAAACGCTCTTTTCCCATCAGGGATTGACCTATGGCGGATTTATCGTCAATGATAATATGAAGATGGAGACGATGCTGGAGATTTTCGAAGCGGTACGGGATTATCTGAAAGAGGTGGGCTTTAAAGAGGTCATCTACAAAACGATTCCCTATATGCACCATTTCAAACCTGCCGAAGAGGATCGGTATGCACTTTTCATACACGATGCCGTGCTGATTCAACGTGATGCCGGTGCGGTGATCGATCTGAAGCGTCCGATCAAATACTCTAACGGCAGAAAATGGAGCCTCAAACGGGCGAAAAATGAGGGGTTTGAGATTGAAGAGAGTACCGATTTCGCGACTTTCTGGAAACTGCTTGAGGAGATTTTGCAGCAACAGCACGGTGCAAAACCGGTACACTCTCTGGAGGAGATTACACATCTGAACACGCTCTTTCCCAAAAACATTCGCCTCTATTTGGTCAAAAAAGCGGGGCAACTGATGGCGGGCGGTATTACGTTTGAAAATCCCGATATTACCCATCTGCAGTATGTCGCCAACTCCAATGAGGGACGTAAAATCGGCGCGCTTGACTTTCTGATCGATCATCTGATTCAGGAGCGAAAAACAACACAACGCTTTTTTGATTTCGGCACCTCCAATGAAGCAAACGGGCGCTATCTCAACCGTGGGTTGATTGACCAAAAAGAGCGGTTCGGCGCACGGGTGGTCGTCAATGATCGCTATTTATGGAAGCTGGTATGATTCCTTTTTTGGATCTTAAGCGTATCAATGCCCGTTATGCACCCGGGCTCGAGGCGGCGGCAAAAAGGGTGATTGAGAGCGGCTGGTATATTCGCGGTGAAGCGGTGGAACGATTTGAACGGGAGTTTGCCGCTTACTGCGGGTCGAAATATGCGGTGGGGGTTGCCAGTGGTCTGGATGCGCTGACGCTGATCTTTCGGGCGTACAAAGCGCTTGGGGTTTTGAAAGAGGGTGATGAGGTGATTGTACCGGCAAATACCTACATCGCCTCTATTCTGGCGGTGAGTGCAAACGGTTTGCGTCCTGTTTTGGTCGAACCCGATCCGCAAACGTACAATCTCGATCCAAACCGTGTGGAGGAGAAGATATCCCCGAAAACAAGAGCGATTTTGGCGGTGCATCTTTACGGACAGTGTGCCGACATGGGCGCACTTCATGAAGTCGCAAAAAGATACGGTTTGAAACTGATCGAAGATGCGGCGCAGGCGCACGGCGCAAAACATTTTGGTGTTAAAGCGGGTACGCTGGGTGATGCGGCGGGATTTAGTTTCTATCCGGGGAAAAATCTGGGAGCACTTGGTGACGGCGGTGCGGTGACGACCGATGATACCGAGCTTGCCGAAACGGTGCGCATTCTGGGAAATTACGGCAGCGCAAAGAAGTATGAGAACCGTTACAAAGGGTACAACAGCAGACTCGATGAGATACAGGCGGCGTTTTTGTCGGTCAAACTTGCCGCTTTGGATGAGGTGGTTGCACGGCGAAACGCGATTGCAACATATTATCTGGAAAAGATAAACAATGACAAACTTGTATTGCCTGTAGTGGGCGAGGGCAACGAACATGTTTGGCATCTGTTTGTGGTACGTACAAAAGAGCGGGAAGCGTTGCAGCGGTTTTTGTCGGATCGCGGTATCGGGACGATGATTCACTATCCGATTCCGCCCCATAAACAGGAGGCGTATCGGGAGTGGGCGGATATTTCACTGCCGCTGACCGAACAGATACACCGGGAGGTGCTGAGTATACCGCTTTATGAAGTGCTTGAAGCGGAGGAGATTGAGACGATCGTCACTGCGTTGAACGGTTTTTGAGTCGAAAAAGTTGTGCGCGGATGAAAAATTTGACAATCTGAATTTCCAGCAGAAGACGATCGTAACCGTGAAAATTTTTCCGGTGGTTGATGAGGGTTTTGCGACTATCTTCCAGCAGCCGGAGAAATTTGGCGTTGCTGACTGAGCTCATATTGGTCTCATGAAGCCGGTAGGCGCTCACTTTTTCATCGAGAAAGCCGATCAAACCGGCGGCGGCAAATTTTAGATAGAGATCATAGTCCTCCATATACATCTCTTCGTCGTATCCGCCGAACTTTTTATAAAGGTCGCGTCTGACCATCAAAACGGGACCCGGGACGGCAAAGTTGGAGATAAACTCTTCACGAATCCCTTTGTCGGTAAGCAACTTTTTTCTGTTTGCGTGGCGCAGTGAAAAGAGACCGCTTTCATAAAGTACGTTATCTTCGCCGTCTACGACGATGCAGTCGGCAAAAACGGCATACTTTTGCGGATGTGTTTGCAGATAGTCGTAACGCTTCTGCAAACCGCCGGGGAGCAGATAGTCGTCACTGGCGAGTGTGACCAGGTAGTCGCCGCGGGCGTATTTTAGCAGCGTGTTGAGGGTTTTGGTAAGCCCCTGATTGCTCTGGTTTTTGTAGGTGACGGGAATGTCGTTGCGGTGTTTTTTGATCCACGCTTCGATTTTAGCGTGCGTATTGTCCGTGGAGCCGTCGTTGATGATGACGATCTCTTTGTTTTTGAAAGGATCTTCGAGAATCGAGTCGAGTGTTCGGGTGACATATTTTTCGTGATTGTAAGCGGGAATCAATACAGAGATCAAAGACATCCGACACACTCCTTTATTTTTATAATGTATACTATATCGGAAAATGATAAGAAATATTAGATATTTTTTCAATAATTTGCCGATATTATGAATAATGCTGGAAATAAAAAAGGAGTTTCATGAAGTCTCTGACCCTGGGATTGAATTTTTTCGGCGGGCATGATACGAGTGTTTTTGCGGTTTTCGACGATGATGTGTACGGGTTGTCGCAGGAGCGCATTACCCGGATTAAACATGATGCGATTTTCCCGATCGATGCGTTACATGAACTGTTACGCTACAAAGAGATTCATCCTGAAACGGTAGAGAGACTTCATGTAGGGGTGGCGACACTGGCGTTTCAAAAACGTATTTTCAACGAGTATGCTTACGAGATGACTACAACCCTGCGCAAAATGCTTCAGGGAGACGATGAAGCGCTCTATATCAAAGATTTTGTCGCTCGCAAAGAGGCGTTGCAAAAGCGCAATAAATTATCGCAATTGGCTACCTTCATGAAATCTGCGGAAGGGAGAGACTATTTGCGGATGCAGTTTACCGGCAAAAAGCTCCCGCTGGATGCGATTATTGAAAAACATCTGCGTCATATTTTTCCAAATGCGAAGCTCGATATTACCTTTTATGAACACCATCTGACCCACGCTTACGCGACCTACTACGCTTCACACTTCGATAAAGCGCTGGTTTTTACGTTTGACGGTGAGGGTGACGGCTGTTTTTCCAAAATTTATGAAGTGGAGAGGGGAGAATTTCGGGAGCTTGGGGCTAGTAAGAATGTTTTTGTCGAAAATATGCAACAGTACGATTTTGCCGACAGCGGCTATGCCTCAGTCGGTAATGTCTATTCGATCTTTACCTATCTGCTCGGTTACACCCCCAACGCCGACGAAGGAAAAGTGGAGGCACTGGCGGCATTCGGGAATCATCACAACGCTTTGTACGATGCGTTGATCGAGAGTGTGAAGATCGACGAAGCGAAACTTTCGATGGAGATTAATGCGGAAGTGTTGAATCGTATTTTCGATCCGAAAAATCTGGATCGGCTCTTTTCGGAAATGAAGAAAGAGGATATCGCCGCCGCGGTGCAGAAGTCTCTTGAGACGATCGTGCTGAAGTATCTGCGTATCGTTAAAAAGCATAGCGGAATCGGAAAGATCGCGCTTGCGGGCGGTGTGACGGCGAATGTAATCATGAACCTGCGTATTTTCGAAGAACTTTTTGATGAGATCTTCATCGTGCCGGCAATGGGAGATGACGGCATATCGCAGGGAGCGGCGGTCATGAAACATTTGGAACTCCATCCAAATCAGCGGGTCTATTATCGCTTCGGGATGATGCCCTACTACGGCTCGGCGTGGTCGAAAGAGGCGGTCGAAGCGGTGCTAAAGCGGCGCGGTATGCGTTATACCTGGCTTGGCGAGGAGGCGTATGAGAGGGCGGCGGAAGCGATTGTATCGGGGAAAATCGGCGCGCTTTTTCACGGACGCTGTGAGTTTGGTCCCAGAGCGCTTGGAAACCGAAGTATCGTTGCGGATGTGCGCGACAAAGAGATCCAGAAACTGATCAACAAAGAGATCAAACGCAGACCGCTTTTTCAACCGTTTTGTCCCTCAATCCTGGAAGAGGAGAAGGAGCGGCTTTTTGATAAAGTCTACGATAACAAACATATGACCATCGCCTTTCGGCTTAAAGAGGCGTTTCGGGAGCAGATTCCCGGCGCGGTACACGTAGACGGTACCGCACGTGTACAGTTTGTCTCACCGCAGGATAATCCGGAATATTATAAAATGATCACAAAAGTGAAAGAATTGACCGGGTTTGGGGTCGTGATTAACACATCGTTCAATAAGCACGGGCGGACGATGGTACTGACACCCGAACACGCCGTGACCGATTTTATCGATACGAATCTCGATTTTATGGTGATGGAAGGTTTTTGGGTAGAGCGTGACTGAGTCAGTGTCTGCGCGGATGGATTTCGTTGAGTAACTGGTCGTAAACTTCGCTTGTTGTTTCGAAATCGTCACGTTTTTTGGCTTTTGTGCGTGAGATTTCGGCTTTCATGATCTTGACCAGTTCGTTAATGCGTCGCTGTACTTCCCGTTTGCAGCCCGCTTTGTGTTGTTCGAGGCAGATTTCGATCATCTTGATCAGTTGCGGAAGCAGGGCGTTGGTCATTTTGGTGTAGAGTTCGGTATAGGCACGCTTTTCGACGAAATTGACAAAGGTTTTCTGCTGATCTTTACTAAGCTCCCAAATCTCCTGAATATGGGCTATCTGGTTGTTGATCGTGCTGTGCTTTTTGTGTTGCTCTTCACGGCGCTGTTTACTGATCTTCTCCAGTACTTTGTGCTCTTTGGTCTTTTTGATTTTCAGTCTGTTTTTTTTCGCCTCTTTTTTGCGTTTGAAGTGTAACGAGACGACGATGATAAAGTAGATCAGCAGCAGTACCGCAAGTGAGAGCGCGACAATACCGTCAAGAAACGGCAGAATAATCGCGGCGATGAAGATACCCGCGAGGAAGTAGTTTAGCCGCGTCTCCACTCCCATCGCTTTTCAGATGCCCCCTCTGTCTCTCTTGCTGCGGTTTTCGTTTTCGTAAACGTAGGCGTTCAGGGCGCTAATGTAGGCTTTGGCGCTTGCGATCATCGTGTCGATACTCAGACCGTGACCGGTAAAGCTTGGCAGGGCAGGGTCGAAACGAACTTTGACGGTGACTTTCGCGAGGGCGTCTTTACCCTGTGTGACGGCGGTGACTTTGTAATCTTTGAGTTCTCCTGAAATATCGGTGATACGATCGATTGTCTTGAAGATGGCGTCCATCGTACCGTTGCCGATACCCGCATCGGTAATCTCCTCTTCGTTGCGACGAATGCAGACCGCGGCGCTTGGCATCCCATGCATACAGTCGTTGATCTGCAGATTGACCAGTTCGTAGGTTTTCGGAACCTGGACGATTTCATCGGTGATAATTGCGCGCAAATCGTCGTCGAAGATCTCTTTCTTTTTATCCGCCAGCAGTTTGAAACGTGCAAAAGAGTGGTTGAGTTCCTCTTCGGTCAGTTTGTAGCCGAGCGATTCAATCTTCTCCTTAAAGGCGTGGCGTCCGGAGAGTTTCCCGAGGACAATTGTTTCGGCATTTTCGAGACCGATATCTTCGGGCTTCATGATCTCATAAGTCGCTTGATGTTTTAACACACCGTCCTGATGGATACCGCTTTCATGTGCAAATGCGTTTTTGCCGACGATTGCTTTGTTGGGTTGCGGCACGATACCGGTAATGTTGGCAACCAGACGACTGGCGGGGTAGATCTCTTTGGTATTGATGCGCGTATCGATCCCATCGAAATAGTCATTTCTGGTCTTCAGCGCCATTACGATCTCTTCCATCGCCGCGTTTCCGGCACGCTCGCCCAGTCCGTTGACGGTACATTCGACCTGTCTTGCGCCGTTTTTGATTGAAGCGAGGGAGTTTGCGGTTGCAAGCCCCAGGTCGTTGTGACAATGGACGGAGAGAATCGCACGACCGCCGACAAAGGTATGCAACTCTTTGATTAATGCACCCATCTCTTCGGGCATCGTATAACCGACGGTATCGGGGATATTGAGTGTCGTCGCACCGGCTTCGATGACGGCATCGAGAATCTCCTTGAGAAAACCGATTTCACTGCGCCCCGCATCTTCACAGCTAAACTCTACGTCGTCAGTGAATGTTTTGGCGTAAGCAACCGCGTCAACCGCTTTTTTGATCACTTCGTCCGGCGTCATCTGAAGTTTATACTTCATGTGAATCGGACTTGTGGCGATAAAAGTATGAATACGCTTGTGCTTCGCATGTGCAATCGCGTCACCCGCCGCTTTGATATCACGGTGAAGCGCTCTTGCCAGTGAGCAAACCGTCGAATTTTCGATCACTTTTGAAATGTTTTCGATCGCTTCAAAATCGCCCGGACTTGCCGCCGCAAAACCCGCCTCGATAATATCAACACGCAGCTTTTCCAGTTGCAACGCGATCTGGATCTTCTCTTCCATATTCATCGATGCGCCGGGACTCTGCTCCCCGTCCCGCAATGTCGTATCAAATATTTTTACTATATTTTCTTCGTTCATACAGACTCTTCGGATTTTTTGCAGATTATCGTATATTCCTGATTAAAAAGGGGTTAATTTTGAGTGAAAGGAGAGAG
>WGAE01000018.1 GCA_015489185.1 Campylobacterales bacterium | reverse complement strand
ATCCGGATTTTACCTCTTCGTTCACCGGACAGTATGACGCCGCACGGAGCGTACGAAACTCGGGCGGTTGCAGGTGTAATCCGTCGATCTTTTCGATACGCTCGGTCGCCGCCGTGTTTCGGAGCTGCCCGATACGTCCGGTTTTGACGCGAAGTCCACCGCAGACACCGCTTTGAAGTTCATGAAGCAGTGTGACTATCGCCTCCTGATCTTTTCCTTGCAACATATCTTCACGCACTAAAAAAGGGACAATCGGCTGCCCCGGATAGTCCCAGCTGGAGGAGAGAAACTGCAAGGAGGTGCGGAAATGTTCCGCCAGCATCGTATTGTCGTAGCTGAAGTAGAACCCTTTGGGATCAAAATAGTAAGGAAAAAAGACCGTCTCTTCACCGTCGATCAGATAAAGCTTTGACGTCGTGATCGTACGTGCGACAAGCAATGGTTTACCGCTGAGTCCTAGTTTTTCGTTTTTACCCAGCAGTGTATGCAGACGAGAGAGTTCAGAAGCGTGGCGTATCTTGACCGGAGCGATTTCATCGGGGGTTTCACCGGTAAATCCCAAATCAAGCAGCCGTCGTTTGACCGCATCGTTTTGTGCGATAATCGCCACCAGTATCTGCGTCTGCCGCCGATGTCCCACACGTTCGTTGCGATGCAGCGGATCGATATCTCCCGGACGCAACACGCCGGAGAGAATCATTTCCGAGAGCATATAGAGACTTTGCGCCCAGACCAGCGGGATGTTTTCATTGGGTACGCGCTCCTGTGATCCCGGCTGCGCTTTCTCTTCGGCAATACGCTCTTTGGGCACAATGTAGAGTTCCGGAAGCAATCGGGCACCGTCACGCTCCACAAACAGCGGTGTCAGTTTGTCACGCCATTTACGCGCTTCGGTCTCATCGCCGCGTACCAGTGCGTCAAGCAACAGATAGGTAAAAAAGAGCGGCCACTCCGATTCGATATGTTCAAATTCACGCAACTCTTCGGGTTCGTAATGAAGCCTTGACGTATCTTCGATAGCACTCTGGTGACCGTCGCGTAAAAAACGTTTGCACCCGTAACGCCCGCACAATTTCTTGATAATTTTCGTGCGGGTTTTTTCAACAAGCGTTTGATCTTCTACGGCATAGGCGGGATAACCGATAATACTCAGCAACGCGGCATCGGTCTCTTTGGAGATCGACTCGCGGGGCAGAAGACTTTCGAGTGTAAAGCGGGCACGTGCGACGTCACTTGGATTGACATGAATCACCGCCTCCTGACTGGCGAGATTGCCGAAAAGATTCAGACCGTCGATCGCCTCCAGTGCCGCTTTCGCCATACCGACAGAACTGCAGTTGATCTCGGTCGTACCGTGGTTGATCTTGTTCCCCCGCTCCCAGATTCCGTAATCCGGCGTACAGTAACTGCGACTGATATAGTGAACGAGATTTTGAACAAAATCGACCTCATCCTGCGTATAGACGATTGAGAGTCCGGAAGCGGTCATCTGTGCAATCATTAGCAAAAAGAGTGATGTCGCATCGATCTGCAGGTGCCCCCACTCCCTGTCTCCGACCACGGGCAAGCCGGTATGGGTGCCGTATTTGGCGTGGAGTGCGTCGACCGGATCGAGGGTATATTTGAATTTTTCCACTTTGTCGGACTGACGCATCATCGCCGTCAGCAGACCGCGCATCAGTTTAACCACACTCTGGGACAAGAGTCTGGTACGGTAATGCTCTCCGAAATATCTCCGATACGCAAGTGACAGTCCCCAGACACAAAGAATGCTGTATACATTGTCTCTCACCCAGGCATCGGTATAGTCGCCGTGTGCGTTGACGGCGGTACTCGCGGGCAATAGCCCTGTCACGGGATCCTGTCTGGAGAGGATGATTTTTTCTACCATCGCAAAGTGACAATCGAGGATATCTGGAATCGTATCGGATTGCATACCTCTGTTACCTTTTAAACTTGATTGAAACAATATAACTACATCTATTTTGGAAGTATCTTATCATAATGTCTCTTCATTTTGTCAAGCAAAAGGTATACCGCCCTTCATGAAGCACTCTGCGGGACGGCTCACAATATCTTTTTACTAACTTATGAAAATAGAAAGAAAGTCAAATAAAAAAGATCAATGCAGATAGATCGTTTCACCCATTTTGATGATATGCGCTTTTTTGTGCAAGCGCCGGAATATTACCTCTTTGAAGATTTGTTGTTTCGACTTTTCACCGTGTACAAGAAACACCTGCCCCAGATGCTCAAACCCGCGCATCCAGTCGATCAGTTCGTGCTGATCGGCGTGTGCCGAAAAGCCGTTAATCGTATGGATTCGGGCATTGATTTTGATCTCTTCATGATAGATTTTGATCCACTTCGCACCGTTGATGATCTCCCGCCCCAGTGTCCCCTCCGCCTGATAACCGACAAAAATCACGCTGTTTTTCGGATTCCAGATGCGGTTTTTGAAGTGATGCAAAATACGCCCGCCGGTGCACATACCGCTTCCCGCGATGATGATACAGCCGTTTTCGTCGTTGATCTTTTTCGACTCTTCGGGCTTGAGTGTATAGTGCAGCCAGGGAAATTCAAAAATCGTCTCATCTTCATGAAAGAAGCGATTACAGGTACGACTCAACTCTTCATGAT
>WGAE01000017.1 GCA_015489185.1 Campylobacterales bacterium | reverse complement strand
GGGTATCAAACTATGAAAAAACTTTCAATCCCTTCCACTCCAACAATCAACCTGATCAGTGCCGAATGTTATTATGAAACAGGCAATATCGCACATTGCGCATCTATCCTAAAAAACGAACAAGTTTTACAAGGCGACGACGTACTGGCACTTCAGGCTAAACTTGACATCTCAGCAGGCAGACTCGCACAGGCGGAACAAAAACTTGCCAATCTCAAAAAAAACAATCCTTCATATCCTCAAATTCCGACGATCGAAAAGATGATCCGCCAAATGACACAAACAACAGCCAGACAACTTGAAAGAGAAGTACAACAAAGCGCTTCATTGCAAAAACTTCAGGATCTGGTCTATCTGCTAAACAAAGATAATCGCTCACCTGAAGCGATACGAAAAGTTGAAGCATTCGTGCATAAACATCCGCAAAACAACGAAGCGAAACTCCTGCTTGTCAAACTATACTACTGGAACGGCAAACTCGACAAAGCTTTTCATACCATTTACCCGTTCAGAAAACAATCTGACGAGACCAAAAAACTTTATGCTAACATTCTCTACGAAAAAGGCGATTATCGTCACGCCCTCTACTACCTTCCAGAAACGGTACGAAACGCACACGACCCAAAAGAGAAATATCATCTCAAAAAACGGCTCGCTTTCGCGTATGCATTCACCGGTGCAGAAAAGAAGGCACAAAAACTGTTTCATGAACTCCTGAAAACCAATTCGAAAGACCAAGAGATCCAAAACTTTCTGGCCCAACGCCAGACACAACAACTGGTAAAAAAAGCGATCGCCTATTATCGCAACAAAGAGTTTACAAAAGCACGTACATATTTTGAAAGATATTATCAAAAAACGAAGGATCCGAAAATCGCCAAAGAGATTGCCGAAATATACTATTTTCAAAAACAATACCGTAAATCTCTCCCGTATTTCAAAGCTTATCTGTCCACTGATCCGAATGATCAAACAGTACGTTTTCACTATGCAAACGCACTGGAAAAAGAGAAAAAGTATCCTCAGGCGGCAGAAGTATTTGCAAGTATCAAACAGTGCAATAACCCAAAAATATGCTATCTGGCGGCATATCACAGAAGCTATAACCTTATGAAGACACAAAGAGACAGAGACTGGTTCAAAGCAAGAGCAATTTTGCGAAAACTTGTCGACGATCTACAGCATACATCACCCAGGAGCTATTATGATCTGAAAAAGTATGCGGCACAACTCTATAAAAAATCTCTGGGACCTGTCAGCAAACCGACCCGATACAAAGATATTGTTTTGACGGAAGGAGCGAAAAAAATCCCCGATATGCAAAATGTCTTCTCCAACGTCAATATTATTCACAGTACCAAACCTTCACTGGAAGAGTTGCTTGATTTGACACAGGAAACAAAACAAAAGCCAAAACCGCACGCAGAAATCAGGCTCGATTATGTTAAAGATTCACAAACCCGATACCGCAACTATCAGTTCATCATACACGATTTCCTGACCGTCAACGGTATTCGCTATAGTGTCGCAACACAAAAATACCTTTTCAATTTTGCACACAAACACCAAAATGGAGACGGCTTCAAGCTTACAATGGAACGCAAAAATCTTTCCTTCGAACTTGGTGTACGACAAATCAACGACAACTATCGTCTCATCCCGGAAATGACCTGGTCACCTGTAGTCGGAGCACATTCACTTTCGATCAATCTCAGTTATCAAAACGGTGCCTTTATCAATTATCGTCAATGTATGCTCGAAAACGAAACCGATGTGCTGCATTTAGGTATATACGACTCCATATTGCTTGACAATTTGCAAACGAGTGAACTTGCACTGGATATCAATGCGTACGAAGACGGCAACACCAACATCTATGCAATGTGGATGCACCCGTTTTTCAACTTTTCAACCGGGATACTCGAACATCGTTTTCTTTTCAACGAAAATATCGACTACAACAGCAAACCTGAAGTCTGTTACCGTCCTGCATCGCTCTACGATTCAACATATTTGATATATAATCCGAAAATAGTCTTTGCCCACGGTTCTCTCCAGGCAAAATTCGGTAAAGGCTATGCCTTCAAAAGCAAAGAAAATATCAGTACTTTTGCACTAAACGGAAACTATACCCTCGGAAAATTCGCAACACTGGAATTAAATTGCGAAAGGGTGCAGAGCAGTTTTACTTCGGACGATATAGATTATTGTACGTTCAACGTAATCCAGGAGTGGTAAAAATTATGAAACAGAATTTTCAACTCAGTGAGATACTCACAATCAATACACCGGAAAACCGCTGTGCGCTCGCATTTAGCGTACGATTGCAACAGCATCTTGAAACAGATAAAAAAACGTTATTTATTACGGCAAACAACCCCGATCTTGTACGTACCAATCTGCGTTACATTAAACAGTATCTGCCGGAATTCGACCGTGTTCATGAAAAGACCGACTATATTTTTGCAAAAGAGAACCTTCCTGAACTACTCCATACATACGGCATTAAAACATTCGAAAAAGAGTTGCTGACACTGGCGGAAGATGATTTATACGACTACTACTATTTTCATCGTGTCGATCTTTTTTTCAACAATACCATCACTTCGGATACAGAACATACTCTTGAGGCGTTTATCGAGGCAATACGATACCACCATAAAAAAGTCCTCTTTGCTTACAATAACCAAACTGTTGCGGGTAAACTGCTTGACCAGTTCCTGGAAAAACGACGTGACCTCTCGTTTGACATTATTCTCAATGACAGCGGCGAATGTGACCTGACAATGAAAACCCACCATCGTCTTTTACAAAAAGAGTCAGCAAAAATCTGCCTTATCTCCGACCAGGACGATATGCGTTACCTGCACAGTACAATCCTCCAGGGAGAACCGAAGATACAATTTGACCTTATCAGCCTGGAAAACTTGACACATAATCAGAAAATTCTGGATGAAGATACCGATCTGATCATCTACAACGACTCCAGAAAGTTTTTGACAAAAGATATGACCGCAAAATTCAAAGAGTTTTCCCCATATGCGCAGATATTCTGGATTACAAACAGAAAATCGATCCGAAAAAGCGACCTGGTCGAATCTAAAATCAACAATATCGACATGCTTTTCCCAAAAACATTCGACATTAAAGAGTATGTCCACTATATCGAACAGGTAATACAGCGCGCTTTTTACAGTCGCAAGCTCCAAACCCTCTCCTATATCAACGAAGGGCAAAACGTCAATTTCACCGATTTTGTCAAACGACTCAAAGAGCTGGAAAAGAAACATATTTTACATACGATTGTCACTGTCGATTCAAACCAATTGCTTCACGATAATCCTGCCGCTTTTATCAGAAAAGATGACTTCGTACATATGCGAAAAAACGGTGGGCAAATCTTTTTTGTACTGCTGAATATCCTCCCTCTGCAAGCCAGACAGATTGTCGCGGAGCGTACCAAAGTCCCTTTGAAGCATATCTCCGTTATGGACAAGAGGGCACTTGCAAAAGCAATGGAGACGTAACCGATGTTTAAACTAATCAGCCTGTTCCTCATTCTCCTTTCTTTTTCCGTTGTTAGTGTCTACCAACTCAACCACCTGCCTACAGACCAAAACATCTACGTCTATCTGGGTGTACTTTTTATATTGCTCTTTTCACTGGTCGTTGTCAGCCGTTATTTTTTATTACTGCTTTTTTCAATTCTCAACCTTTACCGCAACGTCAAAAAAGAGCTGCCCGAACTCCCTGATCACAAAAAACCGATGGTCTCGATCATCGTTCCCTGTTATAACGAAGAGAAAGTGCTCAAAGCCTCACTGGAAAGTCTCATGAACCAGACGTATCCAAAATATGAGATCCTTGTTATCGACGACGGCAGCAGTGACAATACCTACCTTCTTGCAAAACATATGGAGTTTGATGACGGCAAGGTATCCCTTAAAGCCTTTACCAAAAAAAATGCCGGTAAAGCACACGCACTCAACTTTGGTATCGATATGGCAAAAGGGGAACTCTTTCTTGCGGTAGATGCGGACTCCAAACTCAATCCGGATGCAATCGCGTTGATGGTCGACTATTTCCAGGATCCGAAAATCGGAGCGGTCGCGGGTTCCGTCTATGTTACCAACACCGACAATCTTTGGACCAAACTGCAGGCACTCGAATATATCCAGGGACTCAATCTCGTGCGTAACGGTCAGGCACTTTTTAAACTGGTCAATATTATTCCCGGTCCAATCGGTATGTTTCGCAAAAAGGCAGTAGAGAAAATCGGTAAATATACCGACGATACCTATGCTGAAGATTGTGACCTGACATTGCGACTAATCGATGCCGGATATAAAATAGACTATGAAATCGATGCGATCTCCTACACCGAAGCGCCGGAGAGTCTGATCGATCTTTTGAAACAGCGCTATCGCTGGACACGCGGTATTTTGCAATCAATTCTCAAACATAAACGCAAATTGCTGGGAATTCAGACAAATCTGTCGATGACTCTGGTCTTGTGGTATATGCTGTTTGAAGCGATTTTCTGGCCCATTGCATCGATTTTCGCCAATTTTTTCATCATCTATCTGAGTCTTGCTTCCGGATTGGGAGAGATGCTGATCTACTGGTGGATCATTTTTACAATTCTGGACGTTTCGGCAAGCATTTACTGCGTCAGTGTCACCAAAGAGCGTATGTCTTTGGTATTCTATAGTATCTATTATAGAATCTTTTTTATCAACATCATCAACATCGCCAAAGTTCTCGCGACACTCGAAGAATTCTTCGGTATCGAGATGAACTGGGGCAAACTGGAAAGAAAAGGAAAAATCTGATGGAACTGAACTTTTTACAAGGTATGGCATATCTGATTGTTGCAATTACGCTAATTACAATGATTTTCGGTATTCTTGCTTATCTTGTTTACAAGATACGGGAAAAAAAGCGTGCGCAACGTAAAAACAGCACCGATGATGTAACCGAAGAGAAAGCACAATACCTCTTCTTCCAGAAAAAGGAGATGATTTTATGAAACAGGCCGATATTGTATACATCAAACCCCGTGACACCTACGGTGCGAGTCTTCTTCTTTCCATTTTCGCACTTTTTATTTTGCTGATGTTTATGCTCTATAAAATTAATGCGGACACTCCGCTACCTGAACATCAAAACAACGGATTTGTCGTCCATCCGTCATCAAAACAACCAATCTATCTGCTCACTTCCAAAAGTTCCGCACTCCTTTACGCAAATAAAGGCAATTCTACGGAAATCTACACTTCAAAAATCAAAAAGTTCGCACGCTTTCTTGAAGCACTGGGTTATAAAACCCGCCTGATCCCTGAAAAAGAGATCAACAAACTACCGCAAAATGCCGTTTTATTCGTACTCGATACACCGGCACTGACCCAAAAGAGCAAAGAAGCGATCAAACAATTTGTCCAAAACGGCGGTAATCTCCTTTTTAACTTCACCACAGGTTTTACCACGCCTGAGGGTAAATACATCGGTGATCAGTTCGTATCTGAGATCACCGGACTACATCTGAGCCGAAGACTCGGATTCGCTGCATTCAAAGATGAGAAAAATAACGGTTCACTCTTTGTAACACCAAAACTGCTTTCGCCGTTTAGCACCTATTTGAAAAACGGTCCCTCTCTCTTTGTCGTCCTCTACGACAAAGTACCCATTTTCAATACACCCGCCACGATGCAGCCTGATATCATCGCAACATCCTATTCACAGGCGACACCGCCAAACGCGACGGATCTTTCAAGAAGTATGCGCCAGGAGGAATCCGGTATGGGATGGCACGGATATTTCGGCAAAGGGAAGTGGGTCTATCTCTCTTTTCCGTCATACGCATTTTACGACAATCAATCACAAAAAGAGCAATTCAAAAAGCTGCTGGCAGGAATAGTCGATTATCTGCAAAAACCGGTTATAGCGGAACTCTATCCTTATATTGACAGAGCATCAACACTGTTCATCTCCGAAGATACGGAGTACAAATTTACCAATTTCCGACGTTTTGCGGATTTGGCAAAAGAGTACCACATTCCGGTAACAGCTTTCATCGTCGCAGGTCTTGCCCAAAAACCGGAACATAAAGAGATGATGCACTATATCGCACAAAATCCGTACGTCGAATTTGCTTCACACAGCACCTCTCATAAACAGATTGTCGGAAAAGATGAAGCGTATATTATTCAGGAGACGGAGGGATCGAAAAAAATCATCGACCGATTCGCTCCGCAACCGATTCGCGGATTTCGCCCTCCAAGAGAGGAGTTAAACGACCTTATGAAGAGACATCTCTCAAAAGGCGGTTTTACCTACATCCTCGGTGCGACGGAAGAGTATCTTTACCCCGATTTTGACAAAAAATATCCCCGCCTTTTGATCATTCCGCGTCACGGAACGGATGATTACAGCTATCTGGTCAACCTTGACTGGGATCAAAAACAGATCGTTGATCAGATGATTCGTGAACTCAACTTCGTCACGGCACTCAACGGTATCTATACACTCAGTGTCCACACCCATCTCTTTTCATACAGTTCAAACATCAATATTTTGCGTAAGTTCTACAACTACCTGCAGGAACATCCGCAGTTTCAGCCTATCAATGGACGACAACTGGTCCGACGTATCTTACAGACAAAACAGCTGCATCAAAACCTGAAAACACAAAACGGACGTTATATTCTGACAATCACGAACGATAACCCGACCGCTGTTGAAAACCTCTACGTCAAACTTTTCAAACATCCGGCAATGCACATTACCGGCGGCGGCGTACTGGGTACAAACATACCTGTTACAATCGACAATCGTGAAGATACGATACACATCGACAAAATCGCTCCCAAAACAACCATCAAAGTCATTTTCACACTGCAGGAAGGCTGAAAATGACTTTGTTGAAAACAATCATACGTTTTCTGATTGCGGGAGTGTTATGGAGCAGTACCGTGACGGCAAAAGCCAATTTTCCGTTCCCACACCATACCGTTTATAAAAATACAATCTCACCCTCACTCTATTCACAGCATCAACTGGATAAATATACACTCAACTACTACCGAAACTGGAAACAGCGTTACCTGGTTCATGAAGCCGGAAATCTCTATCGTATCGCCACGGATAAAGAAAATAAATCCCGTACCGTTTCCGAAGGACAGGGATACGGTATGATGCTTGTCGCCTATTTCGCGGGTGCTGATCCCGATGCACAAAAGATATTCAACGGACTTTTTCGTTATGTTCGCAAACACCCAAGCGGTATATGCCGTGACCTGATGGCGTGGGAAACCCCAGAAAAAAAGGGGGATGCGGACAGTGCCTTTGACGGCGATGCGGATATCGCCTATGCGCTTTTGGTTGCGCACAGACAATGGGGAAGTGATGGAGAAATCAACTATTTAAAAGAGGCAAAGCGCATACTCACAGCAATCAAAAAATGTACCCTGGGCAGAAAAAGCCATTTACCGCTTTTGGGAGACTGGGTCGATCAAAACGGTAAAAAATATAATCAATATACCACCAGAAGTTCCGACTTCATGATCAGCCATTTTCGTACTTTTTACGCATATGATCATGACCCAAAATGGTTACAAGTCGTCAGTGCGACACAAAAAGCACTGCAGGAGATCCAAAAACTGCCCCAAAACAGCAGCAATCTTGTCTCCGACTTTTTATATTACAATATCAAACGCAAACACTTTTTCCCGACCGAACGCCATTTTCTTGAAAAAGAGGATGACAGCTACTACTACAACGCCTGTCGTGTACCGTGGCGTATCGGTGTTGATTATCTGCTCAATCACGATGCCGCATCTTATGAAATTTCACAAAAAATGCTCTATCGCGTCTGGCTTTATGCCGATAAAAAACCGCAAAATATCAAATCGGGATATCATCTTGACGGAAGTGTAATCGGTAACTACCCTTCCACCGCTTTCATCGCACCCTTTGGTGTGGCAGCAAAAGGCAATCCCCAAATGCAGGAATTCCTCGACCTGCTGTATGACTATATCAAAAACCGATACGATAACTATTACGAAGATACGATCAATCTGATCTGCCAGTTGATCATCTCCAACAACTACTGGGATCCGGCACAAATCAAAAAGGCAAGATAGAGACTCCAAGCGCCCTTTCAATCGCCCAAAGTGCAGCTATCACCGTCGTAAGCGCGGAAAAACCGTGATAAATAAAAGTTCTGTAAAATGTCGTCTTCTCCAGGAAATAAAGAAACGGCAATACCAGCGTAACAATCACGAGCTGCCCAATCTCGACACCGAGATTAAAACCAAAAAGCATAGCCAGAAAATCACTGCTGTTTTTGATAATCAAATCATGTAACACATTGGCAAATCCAAAGCCGTGAATCAAACCGAATAAAAATGCCATAATCCAGGTATGCTTTGTAATCATCGGGTAGAGATTGTTCATAGCGGTAAAAAGTACAGATAGCGCAATCGCCACTTCGACAAAACGACTATCCAAAACGACAATCTCACTCACACTTAAACCGAGTGTGATCGAATGCGCGACACTGAATGCGGTAACTATCTTCAAAACTTCGAAAAAAACCTCTTTGAACTTTTGTCTTGGAAGTGGTCGACCGTCCCGAAAATAGTAGACCGAAGGCACAAGCAACATCAACAAAAAGAGAATGTGATCATAGCCTATCCAGATATGCCAGATACCTTCAACCAGAAAATTTTTGAACGCCTGTGCGACCGATTGACGATGATGCATTTTCAATTTTACTTCTACTTTTCGATCACTTAAAATGACGGGTTTGGAGCGATTATCGTCGGCGATTTTGACAAATGCTTTTTGATCTTTGTCGACATCGAAGAAAAGGTTATAACGCAAATCGACCGCTTCATGAGGCAATGCACATCCCAAAGTCAGATAGAGCTTAATATAACTTTGATGAATACGTCTGTAAACTTCAAATCGATCGATCTTTTTTGCACATATTTGACCGTCTGCGCTAATATCGATATGTTTGAGAACAAACCTTTCAATCTCTTTTTGGTGTGCACGAATCTCTTTCCATGAAACGATACCGTTGTCGTTATCGTCAAGCTTGATAAACTTTTCAAGATTATCCGATTCAAAATCAACAACTGCTTTAGGGATCTTATCTTTGAAGGTAAATGTGATGAAATTTTCCTTCAAGAGATCGGCATGAAGTATTGTGGTAAAAAAAAGTATCGATAAAAACAATATTTTAACTTTCATAATTAATTTTAACATAATAAACTTTAAATAGAGCGTCACTATCGGGACTCCCGGCCAGTTTAATGCCTTTTTAAAGATAAATCAAGTAAAATACGCCGCTTAAATTCACACACATCAATCCTTGAACGGTTGCAACATGCGTTGTTAAGGGGTGTGGAGGCACAAACCAAAATTTTTACACAAGGAGCATTGTCATGGTTACAATGAAAGATTTACTCGAATGCGGTGTACACTTCGGACACCAGACAAGAAGATGGAATCCGAAGATGAAACCTTATATCTTCGGTGAGAGAAAAAATATCTATATCATCGATCTGCAAAAAACACTTCGATACTTCAGATATACATACAATGTCGTTAGAGATGCGGCTGCGGAAGGAAAAACAATTCTTTTCGTAGGTACCAAAAAACAGGCAACCAATGCGATTAAAGAGTATGCGGAGAGTTGCGGTATGCCGTATGTCAACCACAGATGGCTCGGCGGTATGCTGACAAACTTCCAGACAATCAAAAAATCGATCAAAAAACTTGAAATTATCGAAAAAATGGAAGAAGAAGGGCAAATGGACCTTCTGACAAAAAAAGAAGCGCTGATGCTGCAAAGAAAGAAACAGAAGCTGTTGAACTACCTTGGCGGTATCAGAGATATGAAAAAAGCACCGGATATGGTATTTATTATCGATACCGTCAAAGAGAAAATTGCAGTCAAAGAGGCGAACCACCTGCATATTCCGGTCATTGCACCGATCGATACAAACTGTGATCCGGACCTGGTCGATTTCCCTATTCCGGGTAATGATGATGCGATCCGCTCTATTCAGCTTTTCTGTAAAGAGATTGCCGAAGCGATCAATGAAGGAAAAGCGTTGAGAGAGCAGGATGCGGAAGAAGAGGAAAACGCGGAAGCACCGGCAACGGCAGGTGACATCTCTGATGAAGAGAAAGAAGCACTCCTTCAGGAAGCAAAAGAAGAAGCATCTAAAGAGACGACTGAAGAAAAAGCGGAATAATTTTTTATCGGTGCGGACGTCTTCGTCCGCACTTGAAACAAAATCTGATTAAACAAACTTTAACACACTGCAACCAACGGAAGACGCGGCTAAAAAAACACAAAAACAGACAACAAACGAAAACAGAGGAGAAAAATTATGGCAGTTACTGCGGCAATGGTAAAAGAACTCAGAGAGAAAACCGGTGCGGGCATGATGGATTGTAAAAAAGCGCTGGTCGAAAGTAACGGCGATATGGAAGGTGCAATCGAGTGGCTGAAGAAAAAAGGTCTCTCCAGCGCGGGTAAAAAAACCGACAGAATCGCTGCGGAAGGTACCGTTGCGATCAAGCTTGACGACGACCTCAACAAAGCGACGATTGCCGAAATCAACGCGGAGACTGACTTTGTCGCCAAAAACGAACTCTTTCAGGAGTTTGCAAAAAATGTCGTTGAACATATCCACACAAACAGACCGGAAAGTATCGAAGCGCTGAACAGTTCCAAAATCGGCGACGAGACATTTGAAGAGTATGTTAAATCAAATATCGCAAAAATCGGTGAAAACCTTGTCGTTCGCAGATTTGAGACCATCGAAACGGACGCAAACGGCGTTGTCAACGGTTATACCCACATGGGTGGAAGAATCGGTGTTCTGGTGAGTGCGAAATTTGACAAACCCGAAAACAAACAGGCGGTTGCCGATTTTCTCAAACAGCTTGCTATGCACATTGCAGCGATGAAACCGCAAATTCTCAGCTATAAAGAGTTCGATCCGGAGTTTGTGGAAAAAGAGACCGAAGGTATCGCAAAATCGATTGAAAAAGAGAATGAAGAGCTCAAAAGACTGGGCAAACCGCTCAAAAACGTTCCAAAATATATCTCCAAACTGCAACTGACCGACGAAGTGATGAAAGAGGTCGAAGAGCAGATCAAAGAGGAGCTTAAAGCGGAAGGGAAACCGGAAAAAATCTGGGATCGTATTTTGCCTGGTAAACTTGAAAGATTTATTGCCGACAATACCCTGCTCGACCAGGAACTCTGTCTGCTCGATCAATTCTATGCGCTTGACGATAAAAAAACAGTTTCCCAAGTTGTTGAAGAGAAATCTAAAGCACTTGGTGATAATATCGAAATCATCAAATTTGTTCGCTATGAACTCGGTGAAGGTATTGAGAAAAAAGATGATGACTTCGCTTCTGAAGTAGCGGCACAACTGAGCTAAAAAACACCAATCAGGGAGGTGCACGGAAATGATCGAAACTGTCATATCCGACACCTCTTTGCGTACACTTCTAAACGCCTCCGAAATCTCTCACGCGTTTGACTATACACTTTTTGAAAATATCCACCTTTCGATCAAAGAGCGTGAGTCGATCGCCATTCTGGGCGTAAGCGGCAGCGGTAAATCAACCCTGCTGCATATTCTTTCCACCCTGCTTCAACCCAATCACGGCAAAGTACTTTACCGCGGTCTGGATATGTACGCCCAAAGCAACCGCAAACTTCTGGAAATCCGCCGCAAAGAGATCGGTATCATTTTTCAGTCGCACTATCTCTTCAAAGGCTTTAGTGCAGAAGAGAATCTGCGTATTGCATCACTCATCGCAAACAAAAAGATCGATCCCGCAATCATCGAAAAACTCAAAATATCCGATACGATGCAAAAAAATGTCTCTCTGCTCTCGGGAGGGCAACAGCAACGTGTCTCGATCGCACGTGTTTTAATCAAACAACCACGACTGATCTTCGCCGACGAGCCGACGGGAAACCTTGATAAAGAGACCGCAAACGATGTCATGGATGTTATGTTACAATACGTGCATGAAAAAAGGGGCGGACTCTTTATCGTCACTCATGATGAAAAAATTGCGGCACGCTGCAATACGATCTATCGCCTCAAGGAAAAGAGACTCGTTCCTGTTATTCTCTAAGAAAGGAGCTTTGTGCAACTTGCGGATTTCTTGACCGAAAACAATGCCCTACTCTTCTTTCTGCTCTTCGCGCGTATCAGCGGTGTTATTGCTTTTTTCCCTTTTTTCTCCCATATGTCCGTTCCGGTCTCTGTTAAAACCGCGCTTGCGTTTTATTTGACAATTCTTTTTTTCCCGGTGACATCACTTGCACCGGTCTCTTACTCTACCGGTAATATCATCTTCTATCTGCTGGCAGAGATCACACTGGGTTTTACGGCGGGAATGCTTTTACAGTTCGTCTTTGCCGCACTGGGACTGGCGGGGAGTCAGATTGCAATGATTATGGGATTTTCAATGGCATCTGTCATGGATCCGACTACCGGAACCAACACGCCTATCATCGGACAGATACTGACGTTACTGGCTGTTTTGGTACTGCTAGCTTTCAACGGTCACCACCTGATGCTGCTTTTTCTGGCAAAAAGTATTGATCATCTTCAACTTGGCGGTTTTATGCTTCATGAAGGGATGTGGGAGTATATCAATCACGCGGTACGTCATATGTTCATGATGGGACTGATCATCGCATTTCCTTTTATCGCGCTCTCGTTGCTTGCCGATGTCATCTTCGGTATGCTTATGAAAACGATGCCCCAGTTCAATCTGCTTGTCGTCGGCTTTCCGATTAAAATTTTTCTTTCGTTTATGGTGATGATCGCGGTCTTGGGTACGATGATGCTGCTCTTTAAAAAAGATTTTCTCCAGGCATTCGAATATCTCAAACACCTTATCTGAAAGGTTCCGCTATCTGTTTCAAGTGGGCAAAATAGCGTTCCAATCTCTTCGCTTTGGCGTAATCGTCATCAACATATAGTACTTCATAATTGGCGCCAAACGCCGAATAGGTCCAGTTTGCGGATCCAAACACGATACGACGATGATCGAAGATTGCACTCTTTAGGTGCATAATACCGTAGCGATCCTGTGCACGAATATATTTCCCCTTCAATTTATAAACAAAAATATTTTTATATTTTGCTAAAAAATAGAGCATACTTCTTTTTTTATTTTCAAGCGCACTGTGCCGATCGAAGATAATTTCGACCTTTACACCCCGTTTCGCAGCCGCTTTTAATCTCTTTGCTATCTTTTTATGGGTAAAATTATACATCATTATTTTGATAGACTTTTT
This sequence comes from Campylobacterales bacterium, assembly GCA_015489185.1. Classification (GTDB taxonomy): domain Bacteria; phylum Campylobacterota; class Campylobacteria; order Campylobacterales; family QNZT01; genus QNZT01. The sequence continues at coordinate 11,345 of WGAE01000017.1, read as the reverse complement.
GGAATGATCTATGCTTTTCACTATTGCAGACAGAGCCTTACGATTGTCCTGCGGCAACAGATACAACTCGGCGCCCCAAAGCGGTCTACTCACCCAAGACGTCAGCAGCAGAATGAGTAGAAGAGGTTTTGTAAAAATAGCGTACTTCATGCAAATATCATATCATAAACTTACGATCGGAGCTATAGATGGCATCAATTTTACTCATCAACGATAACAAAATCGTTTCCAGATTGTTACAGTTAAGCTCGGACAAACACGGTTATCTTCTCGAAGAGAGAACCGATATCGACCCCTCACGCGATTATTACGATATTGTCCTTGTCGACAGTGACTCTTACACACCTGAACGCATCGAAACACTCAAATCAAAAATCACATTTGGTAAGATCGGTTATATCGGTGTCAAGAAGGAAGAGGTTCCGCAGGGTTTCGATATGCATCTGGACAAACCGTTCCTCCCTTCCGACTTTGTCGCGATGATTGAAGAGAGTATGCAAACCGTTTCAATTCCGGATACATCGACTAACCCCGAAACCATGGAAAATAGACAAGAGGAAAAGATTCTTTCCGAAGAGATCGATCTCGAAGATGAAACACTCTCCCTTTCACTCTCGGAAGAGGAAGCGGAAACCCCCGTAGAAGAGAAACTTCAGGATGAAACAGCAGTAGTGGATGAAACAGAAGAGGGTCTCGAATCGCTGGAAGAGCTGGAATCACTGGAAGGACTGGATGAATTCGACCTCGATGAAACAAAGCCCCACTCTGAAGAGAGACAACAAGAAAACACAGAAGAAGAAAACGGACTTTCAGAAAAGGAGATCGCTTCAACAGAGGATGCACTCAAAGAACTCGACGCACTCGATGAAGAACTTGACGATTTGGAAAATATTGACCTCGCACTCGACTCCAGTGCCGTCATGAGTACCGGAGTAGCGGAGCAGTATCTGGAAGAGACTCCGCCTCTTGAAGAGAATACCGACGTGCCTGAACTTCCTGAAGAAGTGGAAACACCATCATCTGAATCGTCTGATCTAACGTCCCCGTCTCTCGGGGCAGCTGCAGCTGCCGCGGCGGTTGTCGGAGCAGAGATGCTACACTCCGATGAAACGCAGGAAGAGGAACAGGAATCTGAAGAAATACCGGTTAAAGAAAAAGTCGAATCATCACTCGACACACTCGAAAGCAGTGAAGATATTGAACACGAAAGTGACTACATCGAAGAGGAGATCACGACCGAAAAACTGGCAAACGAATTTGACACACTCAATGAAGAAGAGGTACTGAAAGCATTGCAAAACGAACAGGAAGAAAACGAACAAAAACCCGAAGAGAAGGCTGAAACGGCAGAAAGTTCCGAAAAGGAAGCGACACTCGCAGCAGCAGCGGCAGCATCTGTAGCCGCACTCTCAGAAGAGCATCCCAAAGAGGAGATACTTCATGAAGAGATTGTCACTGAAGGGGAAGAAACAATGGTCGAAGCAAACGATGTCGAAAAATGGATTCGTGACGCGGTCGCCAAAGCGATCACTCCCGAAATGATCAAAGAGGCACTCGACGGTATGGAGATCAACGTTACACTCAATTTTACAAAAAAAGAGGGGTAATGGGCGGCAAAATCCTCGTTGTATCGGGTCCAAGCGGTTGCGGCAAAAGCTCTTTGATCGGCGAAATTCTCAAGAGCGAAAAAGATATCTACTTTTCCATCTCCACCACGACACGACAAAAACGTGAAGGAGAGCGCGAAGGCGTCGACTATTATTATATTTCCACTGAGCAATTCGAAAAGGAAATCGAAGAGGGTGCATTTCTGGAGTGGGCTAAAGTACATGACAACTACTACGGCACCTCTTTAAAACCTATCTACAAAGCGCTTTCCGAAAACAAGCTGGTAATTCTCGATATCGACGTACAGGGACACGCGATCGTCAAAATCAAATTTCCTCGCATCGTTACCTCTTTGTTCGTAACAACCCCTTCACAGGAGGAGCTGGAAAGACGACTCCAAAAGCGTCAGACAGATACACAGGAGACAATCCGGCGACGACTTGAGAACGCACGCAAGGAGATGGCACGTATGGATGAGTATGAATATCTATTGGTCAATGACGATTTCGACTGCACACTTCAAGCGTTTCGGCATATCGTCCATACTGCACGCCTGAAAGTGAGTCAGAACGAGATTGACACATTTATCAACCGTTGGTAGAGAAGATTTAAAAATAAATGTTATAATGCGGTTGAAAATTACACGTCTATATGTACGTTATATCATAAATTTTAATACTGTAAAGGAACTATAATGGGAATGCCTAGCGGAATGGAACTTTTGGTTATTGCACTTATTGTGCTTTTGCTTTTCGGAGGGAAAAAGATTCCTGAGCTTGCAAAAGGACTCGGAAGCGGTATCAAAAACTTCAAAAAAGCGATGAAAGAGGACGAAGCGGAGATTACCGAATCAAAAATAGAAAAAATTGAAGGCAAAGAAGAGGTCGCCTCAGAAACAAAATCTGAAACATCCACCAAAGCATAAGGAACACACAATTTGAAAAAAAGTGTTCACAACACCGTCAAAAAACATCTCGGGGAAGATTTCGTCCTCGAGAAACCCAAAGATCTCGCTTTCGGGCATTACGCTACACCGGTCGCCTTCTCTCTTGCAAAAGTCTATCGAAAATCACCGATGCTCATCGCCGAAGAACTGGCAGAAAAGTTTGCGGATGAAGCAATCTTCACCAAAGTCGAAGCACTTAAAGGGTACCTCAATTTCAAACTGAGCGATACCTTTCTTGATCAAAAAGCCACTGAAGCGATTTTGGATGAAAAAAATTTCGCAAAAGGTGAAAAGAGCGGCACGATTTTGCTCGAATATGTCAGTGCCAACCCGACCGGTCCTCTCCACATCGGACACGCCAGAGGGGCGGTTTTTGGAGACACCCTCTACAAGATCGGTAAACATTTGGGGTATGACATTACCGCGGAATATTACGTCAATGATGCCGGAAACCAGATCTACCTGCTCGGACTTTCGATTTATCTGGCGGGAAGAGAAGCCTTTACCGATCTGGAAGTAACGTGGCCCGAAGAGTACTACCGCGGTGAATATATTTTCGATCTGGCAAAACAGGCAAAAGAGGCGTTTGGCGAAGCCGTATTTAGCGATGAAAAAAGTATCGAAAAGCTGAGTGAGTGGGGCAAGGATCGTATGCTCGATCTGATACGAAGCAACCTTGCCGACGCCAATATCACCTTTGACACGTTCGTCAGCGAAAAAGCCCTTTTTGCAAAGTGGGATGAAACCTTCGAAAAACTCAAAGCCAATAACGCCGTCTATGAAAAAGAGGGAAAAGTCTGGCTTAAGTCAAGTGAAAAAGGGGATGAAAAAGATCGTGTGATTGTCCGAGAAGACGGCAGACCGACCTATCTGGCGGGAGATATCATCTACCATAATGAAAAATTTGAGCGCGGGTATGATCACTATATCAATATCTGGGGAGCTGATCATCACGGCTATATTGCAAGAGTCAAAGCTGCAATCGACTTTCTGGGATACGATCCGGATAAACTCGAAGTGATTCTTTCACAGATGGTTGCGCTTCTTAAAGGCGGTGAACCCTACAAGATGAGCAAACGGGCGGGTAATTTTATCCTCATGAGCGATGTCGTCGAAGAGGTCGGTGCTGAAGCGTTGCGCTTCATCTTTTTGACCAAAAAGAGTGATACCCACCTGGAGTTTGATGTCGATATGCTTAAAACACAGGACAGCTCCAATCCGATCTACTACATCCAGTACGCCCACGCCCGTGTCAACCAACTCTTTGAAAAAGCGGGTAAAACACCGGCGGAAGTGGTCTCTTTTAAACTGGAAGAACTTGATGAAGATGCACACAATCTTCTCTTTACGGCACTTTTGCTGCCGGAAGTGATCGAAGATGCGTTCGAATCGAGACAACTGCAAAAACTGACCGACTACCTCAAATCGCTGGCGGCGTTTTACCATCAATTTTACAATAAACATAAAATCGTCGGCACCAAAAACGAAGACAAACTTCTCAAACTCTCCGCAATGGTTGCCGTGACAATCCGCACCGGCTTGAGACTGATGGGCATCGAAGCAAAATATAAAATGTAATCGTCTAACGTTTCAGTTTCTGCTTTCGTACGCTTCGTAACCGAATTTACGAACGGTTTCGAGCGTACCGTCTTTATGCAGCATCAATAAATCCGGTAATTTGATGCCGTTGAATGTGGTATTTTTGACAATGGTATAGTGTATCTGATCTTCGAAAATCACTTTATCACCGGGTTTTAAAGGTTGATCAAAAGCATAATCCCCCATCACATCACCCGCCAGGCAGGTATTTCCCGCCAGCCGATAGGCAAAAGGCTTCTCTCCCGGTTTTCCCGCCCCTCTTACTTCCGCCCGATAAGGCATAATGATCGTATCCGGCATATGCGCTTCCGCTGAAGTATCAAGAATGGCGATCGGCATTTTGTTTTCAACAATATCCAGCACCGTCGCAACCAGTACGCCCGTCTGCCAGCCTACCGCTTCACCGGGTTCCAGATAGACATCAACATCGTATTTTGCTTTAAAATCCCGAATCAACCGAATCAGTTTTTCGACATTATATCCCTCTTTGGTAATATGATGCCCGCCGCCGAAATTGATCCACTTCATGCGGGAAATATAACTGCCGAACTTCGCTACGAAACCTTTTAAAACCGTCTCAAGCGCATCTGCACTCTCTTCACAAAGCGCGTGAAAATGCAACCCTTCGATACCCTCCAACAGTGTTTCATCAAACGCCTCTTTCGTAATCCCGAGACGACTGTACGGCGCACATGGGTTGTACATATCTGTCGGAGAAGCAGAGACTTCGGGATTGATACGCAACCCGCACGAAACTTTCCCCAATGCTTTCTCTCTGTACTTTTTCCACTGTGCAAAAGAGTTAAAAACCAGATGGTGACTCAACGCAATGATTTCGTCAATCTCCTGCTCTTTGAACGCGGGTGCGTAAGTGTGTACCTCTTTGCCCATTTTTTCAGAGGCGTATCTTGCTTCATGAAGTCCACTGGCACAACACCCATGCAAATACTCTCTTATCATGGGCATCGCACCGCTGAAAGCAAAGCCTTTGAGTGCTAGCAAAATTTTCGCACCGCTTTGTTTTTGTACAAAATCAAGCAGCTTCAGATTCGCTTCGAGTTTCGCTTCTTCGAGAATATATGCAGGAGTTTCGATAGATTCAATATCCATATTTTGTTAAAATCCGTTCAATATAGGGCAAATACCCCTCTCCAAACGCACGCAGATGCACCAAGTAGGGATAGAGATTGTAAATATCCGCCCTCTTTTCAACAAAATCGTCCTCAATCGGGAAAAGCTGATGGTAATGTTTGAAAAAGTTGTCGCCGAATGTATTGAACATCATGATAAACGCCAGATCGACTTCATGATGTCCGTAATAGAGCGCCGGATCGATAAAAGCCACCACCTCTCCCCTGTGAATCAAAACATTTCCGCTCCAGACATCACCGTGCAGAAGTGACGACTTTTTCGGCTCTTTCAGATATTGATCCAATTCATCACAAAGTGCTATGAGCCTGACATAGGTCTCTTCGGGTAACTGCCCTTCCGCAAACGCTTTTGTCGCAAAATCGAGCAACCTTTCCCGCTTGAAAAACTCTACCCATGAATCATACTGCGGATTGTTCTGCACATAGGGACCGATCACCGTATCTTCAACAAACCCAAACCCCTCTTCCCAGCTGATACGATGCAGATTCGCCAGATGCAGCGCCGCGTTTGCTTCCGCCTCTTTTTGATCCAGTTCATCATGAACGATAAACTCTGTCAGGAGGATTTCCCCCTCACGCTTGAAAACTTTGGGTATCGGCAGTGTGGAGTTATTGCGCAGATATTCGTACATCAACTCTTCACTTTCGACCAGAAACGGATCATCCAGCGCAACTTTTGCGACCACCTTATTGTCACAGTTATAGATTGCCGTCGTGCTACTTTGTGTAATCAGTTGACAATGCTCGATCGGTTTTCCTAAAATTTGCGCAACTTTCTCTTTCATATATATTACTTTTATAACTTTTTTTTACTATTATAACACAAAAAGCAAAAGGGAACTTCATGAAGTCGATTCTGTTTGTCTGCCTGGGAAATATCTGCCGTTCCCCAATCGCTGAAGGGATCGCCACCAAAATTGCCGCAGATTACAATTTACCGCTACATATCGATTCGGCGGGAACATCTCACTGGCACATTGGCGAGCCGCCTTGCGATAATGCAGTCAAAATCGCCCTTAAACACGGTATTGATATCTCTACATTGCGTGCCAGAAAAGTCCATCCCAAAGATGCGCGCCGATTCGATTATATCGTTGCAATGGACAACGACAACCGCAACGAACTGCTTTCAAGAGGCTTTGAAAACGTATATTTGATAGGAGATTACGGAAATTTCAACGGTGCGGATGTACCCGATCCCTACTTCTTTAAAGATTTCGAAGGCTTTCACAAAGTCTTTTCGATGCTCGATATCGCAGTCAAAGACTTCATGAAGAAAGAGAACTTATGGAACTAAAAACCGTTCTGCTGCCGCTTCTGTTTCTAGCCGCTTGCGCCAATCCACTCTCTCCTCCCAAACATCGCATCACCAAAATGCCGGAAGCTTCCGGCATCTGTTACGACTCCCTGCAAAACACGCTCTTTGCAGTCAGCGACCGGGGCATCCTCTACGAACTTGCAACCGACGGTAAGATCCTCAGGCAAAATCATCTGGGAGATTATGACCTGGAAGGAATCACCTGCGATCCAAAATTGCATATGCTTTACGCAGCTGTAGAGGGAAAAGATAATATTCTTCTCATCGACAGTCAAACCCTCCATATCAAAAAGGAAGTCTCAATCAAACGTACGTTTCGGGGAGAAAAACTGCTTCTAAAAGATAAAGAGTACGGCCTTGAAGGCATCACACTCTCCGAAGACGGGAAATTGCTCTTTTTAAGTAACCAGTCACATCATAAATACCCTCACAGTGATCCTTCGGTCATTATTATGGTCAAAACAAAGGATTTGCAAAAAAACAAAGTAGCGATCAAGGCGTTCATCGATCCTCGCAAAAAAGATATTGCCGGACTTGCCTATAGAAACGGATTTTTATATATGGTCAGCGACACCAACAATCGACTCTATCGCTATAACTTCAGCGAAAAAAAAATTGACCGAAAAATAAAACTACCGAAATTCGCGCAGGAAGGTATAACATTTGATAATCGGGGGAACCTCTATTTGACAGATGACAACGGTGCGGTATTGAAATATCGATCTGCCGACTTTGGTATCCGATAATTCCCTGAACATCGACAAATCACTGAAATTTCAGCGTCACGACATCATTTCTGATGTATCATGTTTTTTAATGATGTAATCCGGAGGGAGTTTTCAATGGCCAGTAAAATCACTTTATTTTTGGGTAGTCTGATCGCCGTACTCATCACATTTACGTGTATTCAAAACAACCGCTCCCAATTGACCGCTTCAGCAGAGTTGAATCAATCGACTGAAACAGTTGTACAGGCTGTCACAACAGATCTAACTGACGAAAACCGAACACTACCGGTTGAAGAACTTGCAAACGAAGAAACTGCAAAAGAGAAAACAATTGCGCAAATTCCCGCATCACTTCTGTACAGAAGCGATCCGAAACCGACGTTGCACGTTGCCTTGAATAAACAGAATGAGACAATCGATCTTGTTGAATCGCTCTCCCGTCTGTGCAACTCCTCCGAATGTGATCTTTCGACAGAATTCAACGAAACAATCAAAGAAGTCGACTGGCAAGAGGATGCTCTGAACCTGCTGGAAGCAATTCACCAAAACAATTGGCAACATGTGCAGCTTACAATCAAAGACAAAAACCTCTCTATCGTCGCAACACTTCCTAATGCAAAAAGTCGCGATGCAACAGAATCTCTACTTGAGCGTCTTAGCGAAAAAGGCTTTAAGGTCGATGCCAATCTCACACTTCCTTCCGTTTCAGAAGAAAACCTATCCGATATCACGACACAACAAACAGATATGAACAAAACCTCTCCTGAAATTGGAGCTACTCTAAAACCGGAGGATACTGCAAAAGAGCAAGGAGAAACACAAAACAGTGATCAAAATCAAACGACTTTGAAGGATCTGCAACAAAAACGCATTGAGAATATTCAAAAAGATATCAACGCGATCCTGAAAACACATCCGATCTACTTTAAACGCAACAGCAATGAACTGACATTGACCAGCAAACAGATACTGGACAAAATTATCGCTCTGGTTAACAAAAACAGTGAAGAGATCGAGCGATTGCGTATTCTCGGACATACGGATGCCAGCGGTTCCGCCGCTTACAATAAACAACTCAGTCAAAGACGTGCGGAGAGTGTCAAAAACTATCTGCATGCGCATCATATCAAAGTCAAGAAACTTGAAGCCGTCGGATACGGTGAAGAGAAGCCGTTGACCCAAAACCCGTATGACAAACGTAATCGCCGTGTCGAGATTGAGATCGTAAAGGAGCAAAGCCATGACTGAAAAAATGCAGATGATCATTATTCTCTTTCTTTTTGCGTTTCTGATCGGTTTCTTTCTGGCGCACTTGTTGCGCAAAAAAGCATACGAAACAAAGTTCCAAAATAAGATCGCACAACTGGAAGAAGAAAATAAACAAGAGGCTGCCCTTTACGCACAGGCACTTGAGAAAAGTAATCTTTTTCAAAAAGAGTACGAGAAAGTACATCAACACTTTATCGACAAAAAAACAGAACTTGAAGCACTCTCTCGTCAGGAAGCTGAGATCTTGCAACAGATCACAGCATTGGAAGAAGAAGCACGAGAACTTCATGAACGTATCGAAACCTCGGATACCACAATTGCCGCCCTGGAAGAAGAGGTACAGCGACTCGAAAAAGAGCTGGAAGCGATCAGGAACCTGCGTAACGCCATCGAACAAACAGAAACACAATCTCTTGAAACAGAAACGAAACTCGGTGACACAAAAGCACTGCTGGAATCCTACCATAACGATATTGCTATGCTCAAAGAAGAGAGGAAAAAACTAAGAGAGCAAAACAAACAGCTTCATGAAACCGTTCATGAAAAGAAATATGCCCTCAAAGATCTTCAAAACGCGCTTGAAGCAATCGACAAAAAATATCGTAAGCCGCTGCAGGCACATCAACAAAATGTCGAAGATTTGAAAATCAGTGCGCTCAATTATGAATATGCGTTAAAATCCTATCGGGAACAGGATATGAACATATCGCAACAAACCAAAAGCGGTGTTTTACGAAAATTGTTCGTTCTTCCCGATACTCTTGATAGAGAAATTAGCGCTTTCGTGCACAAAACCGACCGCAACCGATGGATAGACAAACTCTTCAAACGCCGCACCGTGACGGACAAGGAGCTATGAGATGTTCGAATTGATTAGTACATTCAAAATATGTCTGGGGCTGGTATTGTTAACCGGCTTGATCACCGGCTATCTCTATACACTTTTTACTGCCAAAGAGCAATATCGCCCGGCACTTTCAGAGCTAGAAGAAAAGATCGCCTATAACCGGGAACAAGCCGCAATACAGGAAGAAAAATATCTTAAAATGCGTGAAACCCGCTCCAAAGAGCTAAAAGAGGCAGAGAAAATCGCACAGGAGATCGAAGCACAAAAAGAGACCATCGCCAAACACCAAAAGAACCTGCAACAAGTGAAAAAGGCGACAGAGACCATCAAAGATCACTATGCCGGTATCGCTACTGTTATCGATACACTGAAAAACAAAAAAGCGGAAATTTTACATGAAATTGGTAAAGATTCGATCCAGACTCTTTCACAAAAACTGGAAGCGGTAAAAGAGAAGCTTCGTAAACTGGAAAATAAACTAATCGGTGAACAAGACGCCCTCGCTGACTTACAAACACGTCATAGTCGTATCGAAGCACAAAAAAAGACGCTGGAAGAAGAACAGACAAGTTTGAAAAATGCAATCACACAATTGCAAAAAGAGCTTGAAGAAATTGAAGCAAAATATGCAACTTATGAAAATGAGCTGCAGACAAAAATCGCCTCTTTGAAAAAAGAATCCGACATATGGCGTGAAAAAATCAAAACGTATAAAGAAGCTCTTTTGAGACTCAAAGAGCGCTGATTTTCCGCGCTCTTAGTCGAATCTTTTTGTGTAGGTGTGGCAATAGGGTTGTTTGTGATTTTTAAAGTAATAATCCTGATGATACTCCTCCGCCTTGTAAAACGGATGTGATTTCGCCGGAATCAACTTGGTTGCCACTTTATAACCCTTTGATTCCAAAATGCCTATAAGTTTTTCTATAGTCTTTTTCTCCTCTTCATCGTTATAAAAAACCGCCGAAAGATACTGCTCCCCTATATCCGGTCCCTGCCCGTTTGTCTGGGTGGGATCATGAATTTCAAAAAAGTGTTTTGCCAGTGTTTCATAATCGATCTTCGCAGGATCATACGTCACTTCCACTACCTCCAGGTGTCCCGTATTTGTATAGCACACATCCTGATAGGTCGGATTTTCTTTATGTCCGCCCATATAGCCGCTTTCGGCTTTGATCACACCCGGAAGATTCTCGAAGTGGTACTCGACACCCCAAAAGCATCCACCTGCAAAATATGCCTTTTTTGTCTCTTCATGTGTCGCTTCGTCTGGAATAAACTCCAGCGAAATCGAATTAACACAGTGGCGGGTATTTTTCGGCGTAAACTGTTCTCCCACAAAAACATGCCCCAGATGCGCCCCGCACCGTGCACAGACAATCTCCGTACGCCTGCCGTCGGGATCAGGCAAACGTTTCACTGCACCCTCAATCTCGTCATCAAACGCAGGCCACCCGCAACCGGAATTGAACTTCGCTTCTGAACGATAAAGCGGCGCGCCGCACCGTTTGCATACATAAGTCCCTTTTTCGAAAAATTTGTCATATTTTCCCGTATAGGGCATCTCCGTGCCCTTATGAACGATGACACGCTCCTCTTCAGGCGTAAGTTTTTTGAATGTTACATTTTGTGTCGTCTCTTTTTTATCCATCTTTTTCTCTCCCCCGTTAAGTAACAAATAGCCGGCAAAAACCAGTAGCAGAACTATTAAAACATTTTTTTTCATAATGTAACCTTTCGTTTGCAAAAAAGATAGTTTATCTTTTTTTTGTGTAGTTTTTATGTAAAAAGGTTTTATAATCCACCCTTAAAATTAACATAGAGGAATATAATGAAACAATCAACTTTCAAAGACAAATATCCGGTATGGACACTCGAACTG
>WGAE01000016.1 GCA_015489185.1 Campylobacterales bacterium | reverse complement strand
GTCTTTTTCCCCGCGCGGATGATATCGCCGTTTGGCAACACCGCACGCAGTGCCATCACGTAATCTTTGGTAATCCCGTATTTACTCGCGCGCATACCGCCCGCATTCTCGGCGACATTACCGCCGAGTGTCGTATACTCCTGGCTGGCGGGATCGGGCGGATAGAAAAGTCCCACCGCTTCAGCCGCACGCTGCAAATCCATATTGATGACACCGGGCTGTACGACGGCGACCATATTGTCCATATCGATTTCGAGAATTTTGTTCATATGCTTTTCAAAACCGAGCACGATGCCGCCGTTGGCAGGCAGCGCTCCTCCGGTAAAACCGCTTCCGGCACCGCGGGGTGTGATGACGATACGGTTTTCGTTGCAGTAGCGAAGTACTGCGCTGACGTCCGCTTCATGACGCGGGAAAACGACGGCGTCCGGTTCATAGCGCGAGCGTGTGGCATCGTAGGAGTAGGCGATCATATGCGCTTTGTCATCATAGACATTCTCTTCACCGACGATGGCACGCAGTGCTTCGATATGTTTCGGATCCATCATTACTGAAGCTCCAGTAGTCTTTTATAATAGCGGTTATAATCCCTGATCGTTTCATCTGAGAGCAGACCTCCCAGACGGTTTTTGATTTTTCGAATACGCGAATAAAAGGGTTTTTGCGCTTTTTGTGCGTCGACCGGTCTGCTTAGCGGCTCGCTTGCGATCACTTTGAAGCTATTGCAGTCGACGAAATAACCTCTGTGATCGATCGCGAAATAGAGCAGCGCGGTATCGTTTTGCAGACAGCTTTGTCTGAAAGCATCTTTATCCGGTCTGGGCTGGTAATCAAAATAGAGCTGTGAAGCAAAAAGATCGGGGTGGATGATGTCAAACTGTGTGCGATGCTTTTCTACAAACGCGTCATAGTGTGCTTTGTCGGGAGTAACGGGCAAAACACGATTGTAGAGATATCCCAAAATGATCGTATCCCCCTTCGCAGGTTTGATATCATAATCGGGAAGTGCACTCTGGCGCAGTCTTTTGAAGGGTTTAAACTGTATGATACTTTTACCGGATCTGACTGCGGTAACGACGGCTTGAGCAACGATTGTTTTGTGCTTGTTGTCGAAATTGTGTATGACGATACCGCTCATTCCTACAGGTAAAGCGGCGGTGATTTGTGTTGTTTTACCGTCGGTTTGATCGATGACGGTACGTTTCAATGCAGGTACGAAGTCTGCCAATAACAAACCGCTCAGACTTAAAAAGAGAAGTATGAATCGTTTCATGAAAAACCTTTATCAAAGTTTTAAAGTTTAATGATAACGGGATTATACATTATGAAGGTTAAAGGAGTGTAACAACAAGGAATGGATTGCCGTAAAAAGATAATCTTTTCTGACATATCGAATCTTTGGCCATATAAAGGTAACAAAAAGGCACATTTTTTAGTAACTTTTTGTATAATCCATATTTTTCAGATGCTACGAAAAACAGGATAGAGACGATTGAAACGACCCATTTGGATATTAGTATTATTTTTGATTTTTGAGTTCTCATCGCAAGCGTATGAACTCTATAACAATATTGTTGAAGATAAGGTCTGGAAACCGGGTGAAACGCTGCTCGGATTTCTTGCCGAAAATAATCTGCCGTTGTCGCTTTATTATAATCTGGACGACAGTGAAGAGAAGCTTTCGGCGGATATTCGCAGCCATACTATTTATCAAATATTGCGTGATAAAGATCAGTCGATCCGGCAGGTACTTATTCCGCTCAATGAAGAGTTGCAGTTGCATATCTATAAAGAGGGAGAGGGGAACTATACGCTTACGATCGATCCGATCCGATACCAGACAAAAGATAAAACGCTTCTATTGCAACTTGAGAACATCTTTTCCAAAGATATCGTCAAAAAGTGCGGCAATTTTCCGCTGGCGGTGAAACTGGAGCAACTTTTTAAAGATCGGGTGCGTTTTGATCGTCTGAAAAAGGGCGATACGCTGGTTGCGTTCTATCGTCAGAAGGTGCGGATGGGAAAGTTTTACGGAACCCAGAAAGTCTACGCCGCGATGCTGGAGACCGGTAAAAAGCAGTATTACGCTTTTCTTGCGGATGACGGACACTATTACGACCAAAACGCTAAATCGCTTCAAAGCGGTTCCTCGTTTATCGTGCCGTGCCGTTACCGGCGTATCTCATCACGATTTACGCTCAAACGGTGGCATCCGATTTTGCATAAATATCGCGCACATCACGGTATCGATTATGCCGGTGCGGTGGGTACACCGGTGCATGCCGCCAATGACGGACAGGTTATTTTTATGGGACGCAGAGGCGGTTACGGCAATACGGTTATCATTCGGCACGCCGGCGGATATAAAACGCTCTACGCACATTTAAGTCGTTTCAACCTGCGTGTGCGCGGTAAACAAGTCAAAAAGGGAACGATCATCGGTTATCTGGGCAACAGTGGTTTGAGTACGGGACCGCATCTGCATTTTGGGCTCAGTCTCAACAATGTCTGGATCGATCCTGCACAAAAGATCGTCATCACCAAACAGTTACACGGTGTAAAGCGTCAGCGTTTTGCCAAAACAGTCAGGAAGTATCAGGCAAAAATCGAAAAGCTTTTGCAACAGGAGGGGACGGATGGGAAAAAATGAGCGCATTGAACAGTACAGAGGGCTGATCGAAGCCTATTTGAAAGATCCGGAACACTCCGATATTCCGATAGCGGAGCTTGCCAAAGCGCTTCGGGCGATTGCAAAAGAGGATGAGACACTCTTTCATAACTATCTTGAGAAGATTCCCAACGAGTATCTGGGTGATATTGTCCTGGAATTGCCGGAAAAGTATCTGCGCGATGTCATTTCGGAACTGAAAACCGAAGAGCTTGCGGAGGTAATTGAAGAGCTCGAAAGTGACGACGCGACTGACCTGATTCAGGATATCGAAGAGATCGACAGCGACAAAGCGCACGAAATTCTCTCGACGATGGATGAAGCGGATCGTGCGGAGATTCACAAACTCAAACGATACGACGAAGATCAGGCGGGTGCGCATATGCAGACAGAGCTTTTCAGCGCGCTGATCGACGAAAAGGTTTCCGATTCGATCGAACGCCTCAAAAAACTCAAACGTGAAGGTAAAATCGAAAATATCCATCAGGTTTATATTGTCGGGACATTCGGACAGCTACTTTTTGCGATACCGCTGGAGGATTTACTGACATTCGATTTTAACCGTACTTATAAAGAGATCCTCAAAGAGCGTCAGGAGGATTTCAAACCGATTTTTGTACGCGATACGGACGATATTCATGAAGTCGCACGTTTGTTTCGTGAGCACGATCTCTCAGTCGTTCCCGTGGTTGATGATCATCATAAACTGATCGGACGAATCACTTCGGACGATGTCTACGATATTTTACAGGAGAGTGCGACTGAACAGATCTACCATCTGGCGGGTGTCGACGATGAAGCGGAAGAGGAAGACAACGTCTGGGAGGCCGGGAAAAAGCGTGCCATCTGGCTCTTTATCAATCTGCTGACCGCGATTTTGGCTTCATTTGTGATACAGATGTTTGACGCGACGATTCAGTCATATGTCGCACTTGCGGTGTTGATGCCGATTGTCGCGTCGATGGGTGGTAATGCCGGCACACAGACGCTGACGGTAACGGTCCGACAGCTTGCACTCGGTGAGATCGACCTTCCAAATGCTTGGGAGACGATCCGTAAAGAGGTGTTGCTTTCACTGGTAAACGGTCTGCTCTTTGCCTTGATACTGGGAATTATTTCGTGGATTTGGTTCGGTGAAGTGAAGCTCGGGTTTGTCATTGCCGCTTCGATGGTGATCAATCTGCTGATGGCGGGTTTTTTCGGTGCGGTTATCCCGTTGGTGCTCAAGCGTTTACACATCGATCCGGCGGTCGGATCATCGGTGATTTTGACGACGGTAACCGATGTGGTGGGCTTTTTCAGCTTTCTGGGACTGGCGTCTCTCTTTTTGATCAAATAGGATATAAGCGATGATAGAAATCGAAAAAATCGAATCATGTAACGATCCGCACTTTATCAAACCCAAGTGTGTTGTCTACCGGCAAAAGGGTATCCAAAAGCGATGGGAGATCGTAGAGACACATGACAGTGTCGCGATACTGCTCTATCACAGAGATAAAGAGGCGTTTGTGCTTGTCAAACAGTTTCGCCCCGCCGTCTATCTCAAAAACGGTGAGGGGTACACCTATGAGTTGTGTGCGGGATTGATCGACAAAGCCGGAAAATCGATCGAAGAGATTGCACAAGAGGAGGTATTTGAAGAGTGCGGGTATGACCTTTCAAACCGGAAAATCGTGCGTATTACCTCTTTTTTTACGGCGGTCGGTTTTGCCGGCGGGGAGCAGACACTCTTTTTCGCGGAAGTAGATGAGACGATACATACCGGAAAAGGCGGTGGTATCGAGGATGAAGAGATCGAGGTGGTCTATCTGCCGCTTTCAGAGGCGAGGAGTTTTATGTTCGATGAAACAAAAGCGAAGACACCGGGGCTGCTTTTCGCTTTTATGTGGTTTTTCGAACAGTACGGCGGATGAGATTAACGCTTCCCTCTCCCGTTACCCGTCACCGCTTCAGCGGGATCGATTTTTATCTGAAGCGTGATGATCTGATCGATCGCGATTTTTCGGGGAACAAGGCACGAAAATTTCTCTGGTTACTGGAGCAAGAGATGCCTGGTATCAAAAGGGTTGTCTCCTACGGTTCCGCACAATCCAATGCGATGTACTCTTTGAGTCTGCTCGCAAAGATGCGCGGCTGGAAATTTCACTATTATGTCGATCATATTCCCAAATATTTGCGTGAACATCCGCATGGAAACTACCTTGCGGCGCTTCAAAACGGGATGATACTTCATGAAGGAGAAGCGTTGCAAAAAACAGACGATGCAAATACACTCTTTATCGAAGAGGGTGGCAGAGATATGCGATCCGAATACGGTATTGCGGGGCTGGCGAGAGAACTTCATGAAGTGTTTGGAAAAGTGCCGATGCAGATTTTTCTGCCTTCGGGAACCGGAACGACCGCGCTTTTTTTACAAAAGCATCTTCCGTGGCGTGTTTTGACAACCCCCTGCGTAGGAGATGCGCGTTATCTGAAACAACAGTTTTTTGAACTTGAATCCGACGAGAGGTTACATCCGACCATACTCGAAACAGCGCGAAAGTACCATTTCGGTAAACTTTACCGTGATTTTGTCAAAATTTGGATAGAATTAAAAAAAGAGACAAAAGTAACGTTCGATTTACTTTACGACCCCAAAGGCTGGCTGGCGATTTTGGAAAATCGCGATATTTTCGAAGGTTCGCTCTGTTATATCCATCAGGGCGGGCTTTTGGGGAATGAAAGTATGATTCGGCGATATGAGAGGAAATTTCATGAAGTATTTAAATACGCAGACAAGTGATTTTCAGGAAGCGTTTCATGAACTGCTGGCACGCGGTGCGATGGATATCGACAGTGTAACAGGTACGGTCAAAATGATTCTGGATGAGATCAAAAAAGAGGGGAACATAGCGCTGAAGCGTCATATCGGGCGTTTTGACGGCTGGCAACCGCAGCAGGATGAAGATCTGCGTATCGATCCCGAGTCGATGCGTCTGGCATACGAGGCGCTGGATACACCGCTTCGCGAGGCGCTCCATCTGGCGTATGATCGTATTTACGACTATCACCGCAAGCAGATGCCTAAATCGTGGCTCGATTTTGAAAAAAACGGTACTGTACTCGGGCAGAAGATCACGCCCGTCGACAGGGCGGGACTCTATATTCCGGGCGGTAAAGCGGCGTATCCCAGTTCGCTGCTGATGAACGCGATTCCTGCGATCGTCGCGGGGGTCGAAGAGATTGTCGTCTGTACGCCGACTCCGGGTAACGAGGTCAATACCCTCCTGCTGGCGGCGATGCATCTGTGCGGTATCAGCGCGGCGTTTCGTGTCGGGGGCGCGAGTGCGATCGGTGCGATGGCGTACGGTACGCAGACAATTCCCAAAACCGATGTCATTACAGGTCCCGGCAATATTTTCGTCGCAACGGCAAAAAAGCTTGTTTTCGGAGAAGTCAATATCGATATGATCGCCGGACCGAGCGAGATCGGTATCATTGCGGATGAGAGCGCGGATCCTGAATGGCTTGCGATCGATCTGCTCAGTCAGGCTGAACATGACGAGATGGCAAGCTCCTTGCTGATAACCACTTCACAAAAAATTGCCGAAGAGACGATTTTGGCGGTGCAAAAGGCGCTTGAAAAACTTGATCGTAAAACGATCGCTTCCGAATCGATCAACAAACGGGGCGCCGTTATCGTTGCCAAAGATCTTGAAGAAGCGGCTTTTTATATGAATCAGATCGCGCCGGAGCATCTGGAACTGATGGTTGAGAACCCTTTTGCGCTCTTGCCGAAAATTAAACATGCGGGTGCGATTTTTATGGGAAAATATACACCTGAGCCGATCGGTGACTATATTGCGGGTCCTAACCATACGTTGCCCACAGGCGGTACGGCGAAATTTTATTCGCCGCTCGGTGTCGATCACTTTTTGAAAAAATCTTCGATCATCTCGATGAGTGCGGAAGGGATCGAAACGCTGGGTGAAGCGTGTGCCCTTTTGGCGCAGACGGAAGGTCTGGACGCGCACCGTAAATCGGTTGAGATCCGGTTGAACGGTAAAAAAGATCGCTAAAAAGATCGAAGAGTCTTCATGATGCCAAAAAACGAAAAAAGAGAGCAATTTTGAAAAAGATACTGGTCATCGCGGATGGTGCCGAAGCGCGTGCGTTTTTACAGCGTCTTGAAGATCTTGATACTTCTGAAAATACTTACCATATTGTCTATTATAAAGATACGACACTGCCGAAAAAGCGTTCGGAGCAGTTTATCTATTACCGCTTCGATCCGACCAGTGCCGTCAAACTCTCGATGCTGATCGAAGATGTCGACTTTTTTCAGGTCATGCTGATTTTGGGGAACAAAATCGATATGCTCGCAACCTATGAAATTATACGCAAAACCTCCGCGAGACTTCCGATTGTCATGCTGGACAAGTGGCGACTGGAGCTCAATGACCCCCATACAATGGTGGTGCAGATGCAGGAGCGTATCGCCAACCTGCTGAGCAACTATCTGCCAGATATACCGCTCTGGGCGCAGAATATCGGTCTGGGGCAGGGGGAAGTGATGGAGATCAAGATTCCGTTCGGAAGTGCGTATGTCTATCGGCATGTCGGTAATATCGAACAGAAACGGTGGCGAATTGCGGCGATTTATCGCAATCAGCAATTGATCCTGCCCGAACCCAAAACAATGCTGATGCCAGACGACGCGATACTTGCGGTCGGGAATCCCAATGTCTTGAAAGGGGTCTATCGAAGTATCAAACGGCAGTTTGGGCAGTTTCCGCTACCCTACGGGCAGAATGTCTACGCCCTGATCGATATGGTTGCGATGAATGATGCGCAGATCGACAATATCTGCAACGACGCAATGCTGATGCATGCCAAGCTCAATACCAAAAAACTGGTATTGCGTGTTGTCAACCCTAAACTTGGGAAGATGTTCGACAAACTTAAGAGTTATCAAAACAGTGCGAGTATCGATGTGCTGTTTGATTTTTTAAATCAACCATGTGAGCGTATTCTTCTCGGAGATACGGAACTCAATTATATCGGTCTGATCATTACCGATAAGCGTTTTTTTACCGAACATATTGAACTGCTCTATAAGCTTAAAATTCCGGTTTTGAAAATCGGTGAAAACGGCTTTTTCAATATCCGCCATACGGTAGTCCTCAGTGACGAAAGCGATAAGATCGAGCAACTCTCGTCGGTGATTTTCGATTTTGCGTCACAACTGGGGCTTGATATCTCCTTTTTTGATTTTACCGCTGACATGAATGAAGAGCGGGAAAAGATCATTGAACATTTTGAAAATCTCTCCAAACTTTTCGAAGAACGCGTACGAATCATCAAAACCGATAAAAATCCGATTCGTGAGCTGCTTCCTCAAAGCGATTTTCTGCAATATGTCATTTTCGAAAAGCGGTTGCTCGAACCGCGCTGGACGGCATGGTTTTCAACCGAGATCGAGATGCAGTATTTTCGTTTCCTGGATAAATACCAACTTTTCTTACCGTACGAGTCGTAATGATTATAAAGATATTTTAAAGACAAATACATATAATGAAATATTAGATATAAATTAAGATCAGGGACTTGCATGCAGACCGAAATCCGATTTGACAAAACCGCTTCAGCCGACTATACGATCTATATCGACGAGTTTCCCAAACTGACATTTGACCGAAAAGTGGTGATTGTGACCAATCCGAAAGTTGCCGGCTTACATCTCGGATGGTTGCTTGCACGTATCGATGCGAAAGAGCGCTATGTCATTACGGTACCCGACGGGGAGGCGTACAAAAATCATCAAACACTTGATTTGATTCTTGAAAATCTCTTCAACCATCGCCTTGATCGTTCTTCGTTGCTGATTGCGTTCGGGGGCGGGGTAATAGGTGATATGACAGGTTTTGCCGCTTCGATTTTTCAACGGGGGATCGATTTTATCCAGATCCCCACGACCCTGCTTTCTCAGGTCGATGCCAGCGTCGGCGGGAAAACGGGTATCAACAACCGTTTCGGGAAAAATCTCGTCGGTGCCTTTTACCAGCCCAAAGCAGTCTATATCGAAACCGATCTGCTCAAAACATTGCCCAAACGGGAGTTTGCCGCCGGTGTCGCTGAGATTGTAAAGATGGCGGTGACCTTTGATGCCGATTTTTTTGCTTTTCTTGAACAAGCGGATTTGCACCGAAAATCGGATCTTGCCGAAGCAATTCGAAAGAGTGTCGAAACCAAAGCACGTGTCGTTGCAGAAGATGAGAAAGAGAAAGGGATACGGGCGGTTTTAAATTACGGACATACTTTTGCGCATGTGATCGAAAACCAGACCGGATACAGTCGCTTTCTGCACGGTGAAGCGGTCGCGATCGGTATGGTGATGGCTAACCGCCTGGCGGTCAGACTCGGACTGCTTGATCAGGAGGAGGCGGATCGTATCGAGGTGCTTTTGAAACGTTACGGACTGCCTGTCACTTACGACGTAGGCGACAGCGAACGATTTTACGACGCTTTTTTTATGGACAAAAAAACACAAAACGCGACGATTAAATTTATTCTCCCTCATCATATCGGAGGGTATGAGATCGTCGAGGGGCTGGATAAAAAGATCGTCACGGAAGTTTTGGATACCTTCAAAGATGCGTAAAATCTTCCTCTTAATCCTACCGGTTTGGTTGTTATTTGTTTACCTGCAGCCTGTTTGGGCAAAACAGACCACTTCGGATGAGAAGAACGATACAAACGCAAGCAGTGTTGTTCAGAGATTGGAACAAAACGTCAGTGAAGCAAATACTTCCGCTTCCGTAACCGGGAGTGTCACCGAAAAGGATCATGAAACCCTCGACGAGGCGCGTGCGCGTATCAAAGCGAATCAGGTGCGACAGCAAAAACTTGACGCGATCAACGATCAACTTAAAACCGATCTGCTATACGCCAAGTATAACAACCATCAGGTCTATCTCGAGCTCAAACGTAAACTCGCGCTGTTGAAACAGAAACTCTCCGAATCACAGCAGCAAAAAGATGAAGCGGCGTATCAGGCACTTAAAACTGAAGCGGAAGCGCTTGAAAATCAGATTGCGCTGCTGCACGACTTCAAAGAGCCGCCTTTTGCGGATTTGACGCGTCCCAAAGATATTGCGCAGGCGCCTGAAATCAAAACACCCTTCGATATTCTCAACGGTTTTCGTTATCTCAAGCTGCTCAAAACCCAGAGAGAAGCTTTTTTACGTAAACTTGAAGGGTTGCATAATCTGATCGAGCTTTTGCGTGAAAAACGACGACTTCTCGGTCAGAGCAAGGAGATTGACAAAGAGCTGGACGAAATACTGCCCGCTTACAAACTTGCCAAAAATACCTATGACCTGTACGCCAAAAAGGTCGAAGACAGCAAGCTGAAAGTGACCGCCGATATCAAAGTACAGATGGAACGACTCTTTAATATTCTGATCAGTATCGGGGTGATTATCCTCTTTTCGTTCATCTTCAAATATCTTGCAAAAAAGACGATCAGTGACAATCAGCGCTACTATATGGCAAACAAGATCATCAATTTCAGTAACTTTTTTCTGATTTCGCTGGTACTGCTCTTTTCGTTTCTGGAAAATGTAACCTACTTTGTTACGGTACTCGGTTTTGCGTCGGCGGGTATCGCGATTGCGATGAAAGATCTCTTCATGAGTGCACTGGGATGGATGGTGATCGTTTTCGGAGGGAGTTTTCATGTCGGCGATCGTGTCAAAGTCTACAAAGGGAACCATGAATATGTCGGGGATATCGTCGATATTTCGTTTTTGAGAATGACGATTCTCGAAGATGTGACGCTGACGACCTATACCCACAACCGGCGTGCCGGACGCATCATTTTCATTCCGAACAACTATATTTTTACCGAACTTCTGGCAAACTATACGCACGGAAAGATCAAAACGGTCTGGGACGGTGTCGATGTGACGGTGACGTTTGATTCAAACTACAAAAAGGCGCAGCACATTGTGCGTGAGATTGTCCGAAAATATTCAAAAGGGTATACGGAGATATCCAGAAAGCAGCTCAATATGTTGCGCAGTCAGTATAGTCTCAAAAATATTAACGTCGAACCGCGCGTCTATACTTTTATGGAAGATTACGGGATGAAAATTTCGTGCTGGTATATGACCAACTCGTACGCGACACTGACACTTCGCAGCAACATCTACGCCAATATTCTGGATGCATTGCTGGCGGAGGAGGATATCAAGATCGCATATCCTACACAGATTGTCAATTTCAAAAAAGATCAGATGTGCAAACCCAGGGAGTCAGGTGAACAAAGTATTTCTTAAAACATTCGGTTGTCGGACCAATATCTACGATTCGCAGATTATGGCGCAAAATCTCAAGGACTTCGTTTTGGTTGAAAACGAGGCGGAGGCGGATATTGTCGTGGTCAACTCCTGTACCGTCACCAACTCCGCCGACAGTAGTGCACGTAGTTATATCTCCGGTTTACAGAAAGCGGGTAAAAAGGTGATTCTTGCCGGATGCGGCGCGATCAGCAAAGGAGAGTCGCTGCTGGCGGACGGGAAAGTTTTCGGGGTTTTCGGACACTCCGAAAAATCGAATATCAATAGCCTGCTCAAACGAGAGACACCCTTTTACGAACCGGGTGATTTGGAGAGTATCGATGAGACGATCGTCGAAGATTTCGCGTCGCGCACCAAAGCCTTCATCAAGATTCAGGAGGGGTGCGACTTTTCGTGCAGTTACTGCATTATCCCGTCGGTCAGGGGGCATGCCCGCAGTCAGGATGAGACGAAGATTCTCGAACAGGTAGCGAAACTAGCCGCCAACGGCTACGGTGAATTTGTCCTGACCGGAACCAATATCGGCAGTTACGGCAAAGATACCGGCAGCAGCATCGCGAAGCTCTTGCAACGTATGTCGCTGATACGCGGTGTGCGGCGTATTCGGCTAGGATCGCTGGAACCGGTACAGATCGATGAAGCCTTCATGGAACTGCTGGATGAACCTTGGCTCGAAAAACATCTGCATATCGCCCTGCAGCATACCAGTGAACCGATGCTTCGGATCATGCGCAGACGCAACGCACTCGCGCGTGATCTGGCGCTTTTTGAAACGATTGCCGAGAAAGGATTTGCACTGGGAACCGATTTTATCGTCGGACATCCGGGCGAGACGGAGGAGATTTGGGAAGAGGCACTTACAAACTTCCGTCGTTTTCCGATTACCCATATCCACGCCTTTACCTACAGTCGCAGAGAGGGGACCCATGCGGCAACACTCTCCGGAACCGTCAACGGTAAAGTCGCCAAAGCGCGTTTGAAGATTCTCGAAGCAATTGTAGCGGAAAACAACTACCGTTTTCGTCAAAAGTACAACAGAAATCTTGAGGTGCTTGTCGAAGAGCAAAAAGGGACATTGCAGAGCGGGTATGATCAATACTATAACCGAATCTATCTAGATTCAAAACTTGATCTGCAAAAAGAGTGGGTACATATCGAGGCTGCGAAAGTAACCGAGGAGGGAAATTTTGCACAAGTGGCGTAACAAGCGCAATCTGATCACGATGATCGCATTGATTTTGCTGCTTTCGCTTTCTCTGATTGCTTATCTGCACCGTCCCGTTGAGACGATTGATCTGAACAAATATCAGCAGATGCTTTCACACGACCGGTTCAAAAAGGCAAAAATTGTTGATAATCGCGTGATTCTTTCGACCGATGAGGGGGAGTATGCGATCATCCGTTCCGGAGTCGATATTGAGCAACTGCTCCATAAAGTACCGGTCGAAATCGATAACGGTGAAGATTATACCGATGCGATGATTCTCTTTATTTTACTCGGCTTCATGATCGGAACGGGGCTAATGTTTGGAAAACGGGAGCGCGCACAGGAGCGTGAAGCGCCTACAGAGAACCGAAGAAACCGGGATGAATTTGTACCCGAAATGCCTTTTGTCACGGAGCGGGAGATATTGCCGGTGACATCGGATGTGACGTTTGACGATGTCGCAGGGATCGACGAAGTGAAAGAGGAGCTTTATGAAATCGTCGATTTTCTCAAAAACAGAGAGAAGTATACGGCGTTTGGGGTCAAGATGCCGCGTGGTGTTTTACTGGCGGGTCCTCCGGGAGTCGGAAAGACACTGATCGCCAAAGCGGTGGCAGGCGAAGCGGGTGTCCCTTTTTTCTATCAGAGCGGATCGGCGTTTGTGCAGATCTATGT
>WGAE01000015.1 GCA_015489185.1 Campylobacterales bacterium | reverse complement strand
CAGTGATGTTGTGCCTGCGAGAACGGATAATGCTCCTGTGACACTCTGGTCTTCGACACAGGATTTGCGTGACCATACGAATATCGCGAAAAATTTTCATATCGATAACCAACATAAAGGTGTCATTTCGACCGATCCTCAGACGACACCTTATTTCGTTTCTTGTGTGAAAGAGGCTGAATAGTCCGATGACACTGCAAAGAGTGACGCGGTGTCGATAAACCAAACGAAAGGAATGGCCGGTTACTACTCTCACGCCGGCTACTTCGGTGCGCTTGCGATTATCGTGAGCGCATTTTCTCTCTTTTTTCTGCAACATTTCGGCATACTCTTTACAGTAAGCAACAGTGTACTTTTTACTGTTATCGGTTTGACGTTTGGAACGATGCTGGTCGCCGAATATTTTCTGCAAAAACGGTATCGTAAAGCAAATGGGGTTGTTTTTGAACCGGAAGCGCTTTGTATGCAAAACCGTTGTCTGCTCAAATCGGCTTTCTGGCGTTTTCTTGCTCTGTTTTTGCCCTTTCTCTTTTTTTACGCACTGGTGCAGAATCATTACTACTTTACCCAAACGCCCGCTTTCGCACCGACACGAGCTTTTTTTGATCTTTTGCTGGTGCTTTTTGCGTTGCTGGGGATACCTTATATCTTTCTGACACTCAAATATAACGGTGCACGAAAGTATGAGTTTGGAGATTACGCGATTTTGACGATGGTCGGATTCAAATCCTTCATGAAGTATCTTTTTGCCCGGTTTCGCGGACAGAAAGCTGCTTCGAAACATTGGCGCAACCGCCGGGTAATCAAAGTGCTCAGACTCTATCTGGTTAACTTCTTTTTTCTGACACTGATGGTACGTTTTTTTGTACAGGAGTTTCATGGATTTTCGGATCAGATGCGGGTTGTTTTCTCGCCGCAGTTTTCTCTGCAACCATGGTATCCGCAGTACAAAACACTCTTTCTGGTGATCTTTCATTTGCTCTTTGCGATCGATGTCGGACTTGCGATTATCGGATATTCAGTAGCGAGTCGATGGCTTTATAACCGTACCAAAAGTGTCGATGCGACACTAAGCGGCTGGATGGCGGCACTCATTTGCTATCCTCCGTTCAATACGATTACGACGCAGTTTTTCGGATACAACGGATTGCCGACGCATAATCTGGTGACCGATGAACGCGCACTAGCGGTCATTTTGACCCTGCTGATTTTGCTTTACGGTATTTACGTTTGGGCGACTATGGCGCTCGGGTTCAGGTTCAGCAATCTGACCAACCGCGGCATCGTAGAGAAAGGTCCCTATGCGATAGTCCGTCATCCCGCATATGTTGCCAAAAATCTGGCATGGTGGGTCGACAATACATTTGTTTTGACCAACATCTGGGCGACACTTGCGATGGCAGCATGGAATATTATCTATATTTTGCGTGCGTTGACAGAAGAGCGACACCTGTTACAGGACAAAGCGTACGCCGCTTATGTCAAAAAGGTAAAATATCGATTTATTCCTAATATTGTCTAAACTTCGAGAATTATTAAATTATTTTAATATATATTTTCACTTAAGAAAAAAAGAGGTAAAATTATCGCACTTTCTGACGATAGTACAATACAACCAAAACATATAAAGGATTTTCATGAAGAAGACGATTTTTCTCTCACTGGTAGCAGGTGCAATTATCTTCGCAGGATGCGGCGGCGGAGGCGGAGGCGGTTCCTCCAGTTCATCAGGCGGAGCGAGTAGCTCATCCGGTGGTGCAAGCAATTCTTCAGGTGGCTCCACAAGTTCAGGCGGTGCAAGCAGTTCATCAGGCGGAGCGAGCAGCTCATCAGGCGGTACGGCAAAAACTTATACAAAATATAACTATCCAAACGGAACACTCAATACTGCGGATAAAATTACCGTCAATGCGACCGGAAATACCTGGACAGTGACTAATGACAACAGACAAGCAGGTGCAGTTGGTTATGATAAAACGTATGCCGCGGCGAAACAGTTTTGTGCGGACCACAATCAAAGTTTGCCGTCTCCCAAAGATTTGTTGACGACAACGCTGCGACCGACAGACGGAACTTCCGCATCCTGGGCGGACGGTAAATATGTCGCTTTTTATACAGATAATGTAATTGGTCAAAGTGCGGATCAGGAGACGAATGAACAGCGTAAAGTCATCTGTATGCAAGGCACATCGATCGAACAAAAACATGCTACGCAGGATCTTACACTGCCGGTTGATAATAATGGTACGCAAATTAATGTAACGGGTATCGAAGATATTGTAACAGGTTTGAAGTGGACACCAATCTATACGTATGATAAAGATACAATCAATCAGGGACATTCGAACCAGTCAAGATTCCCGATCAGCGGAGCGACAGGTACCGATATCGATGCTGCAACATATTGTAGCAAATTTGGTCAGGGGTGGCGATTACCGACACTGGCTGAGTTGAGAACAATTACCTATCTTGACGGGACAACAGGTTTGAAAGATCCTGAGAATCTGAAACCGGCTGTTATCTGGACAGCTACAGAAGGTGGTACAGGAACACATTATGCAATCCATCTGAATCCGAACAATAATCCAAATATGCCGTATTACAATGAGGCACCTGAAGCGGATGGAGATAAATATTTCGTGACTTGTGTTAACGACCAGTAACTAAATCTTCGATTTCACAATAATCCTGGAGGGCTCGAAGAGCTCTCCGGCTCTCTTGACAAACGGATTTTCGAGAATATTCTCGGGATCGATCTCCTCTTTTTTTGTATCTCCAAGTGTTTGTGTCGCAATGCAGCTGTCCGCGGGTTGCGGATTTTCCGGCGTACTGTTTTCCTTGTTTTCTGTTTCTTGAGCCGTTGCTTTATGTTGTTCGTTCTCTGAAGGTACAGAACTTTGGGGTGTTTCGGTTTCCGCAGCAGGTGTTTCTACCTTGCGGTCGCACGGTTGCATGGCGATTTTGGTTTCGAGTGAGAAGGACTCTTTGACAAAATGTTTGATAATGCCGGAGCTGAGTCTGAGCAGTTTTTTACACTCTCCCTCAGCGCAGGAGATGAGCGTCAGGCGGTTTGCCTCCCATGAAACGAGTTTGATATGTTTTTCAAAACATTCACCCAGTTCATAATTTCTGTCATAAAGTTTTTCAAGCAGCGTTTTGAATTTCGCCTCCGCGAGGTCGGGTGCGGCGGGAGGCGGGGTTTGCGCCGGTGTTTCGGTTTTGGGTACCTGTTTGGGTACCTGTACGGTATTAGATCTGT
>WGAE01000014.1 GCA_015489185.1 Campylobacterales bacterium | reverse complement strand
ATATACAACTAAAACATAATCATGTTGTGCAAAAAGGTGGTATAATGTATGGCGAAGATAGATAAGTTAAAAGAGATAAAGTCAGATTTAAGAGAAGTTTTTAAAGCACTACTTTATATGATTTTGGCGCTACTGACTGGAATCGTAACGATAATCTATAAAGTTTTAATAGGCGCGGTTCCTTCCCACGTCATTATACTCGGTGGCATAGGCTTGATAGTAACTTTTTTAATCATTTTATATGCTTTGAAAATATGGGATAAAATGCAAACGATAAATGAGGAGATGAAAAATGTCAAGTAATATTATTTTAGGGTACGGTCTGTTGATCTTAAGTGCCGCGGTGTTGATTTGGTTTGTAAAGAAGATAACATCCAAAGCATAACATAAGGATATAAAAAATGGATAGTGCTCTATCGTTTTTTATATCTATCGTTACACCGGAAAAAAGAATTTTGAACTTTAATTTTTTTTGAAGCATCATTTTACGCTATAATACACAAAAAACAAGGTAATTTCATGAGTATTACAGTTTCAAAAATTCTCGAAGATGTGAAGCTGCTGTCGGCAAAGGAGAGAGCATTTATTGCACGCTGTCTCATCTCTTCGCTTGAGACGACAGAGGACGAAAATATCGATAACAGATGGGCTGCTCTTGCAAAAGAAAGATTTGAAGAGATCAAGAGCGGTTCTGTGCAAACTGTCTCCTGGGATAAAATAAAAAACGATATCCGTAGCTGATGCTATATGCAAAATCTGCGATTTCATCCCGATGTTGCAACTGACATCAAACACTCCTACAGATGGTATGAAGAACAAAATGCAGGGCTTGGTGAAGACTTTATAGAAGAAATAGAAAATTCTTATCAGGCTATCATTGACTTTCCGAAAGCATGGGCTCCTTTCCCGTACGGTTTCAGACGTTATCTTTTATCGAGATTTCCCTATTCAATTATTTACAAAATTGAGGAAGATACCATATATATCGTTGCGATTATGCACAATAGTCGAAAACCTGGTTTTTGGCTTGAACGTTTAACCTGAACAAAACCGCCTTCCTCAAAAAACCACAACATACCCACCCCTCCAATAAACGCTCACTAAACACTCTCTTTCTACACTTTCACTATCCCAATATATCAGGAGGATATATCATGAAAAAGCTATTACTGCTGGCGGCATTGCTGCCTACACTGATGTTCGCCCTGCCGTTTGACGAGGCACGGTTTCTGCTGAACAGAACCGGTTTCGGTGCGACGGTGGAGGAGATCAAAACGCTGCAGCCGCTCACTTACGAAGAGGCGGTCAAATATCTGCTGCACCAAAGTACCGACAGGGCGCAGACACCCTATCCGGCATGGTACGGTACCTCTCTTTTAAACGGACGAAAGTACAAAGAGTTGAGTACTCAGGAGAAGCAACTGCTCAGAAAGCTTCGCCGCCGAAGATGGCAAGAGCTACAGCTTTGGTGGGTGCATGAGATGGTCGTCACGACATCCCCGATGACGGAGAAGATGACGCTCTTTTGGCACAACCATTTCACATCGCAACTACCCAAGGTCAAGTGGCCGGGTCTGATGCTGGAGCAAAACATTCTGCTGCGACACGAAGCGCTGGGCAATTTCGCGACGCTTCTGAGAAAAATCGCCAGAGATCCCGCGATGCTGATCTACCTCGACAATATCAGCAACAAAAAAGCCCATCCCAACGAAAACTTCGCCAGAGAGTTGCTGGAGCTTTTCACATTGGGAGAGGGGCACTACAGCGAATCGGATATCAAAGCGGCGGCACGCGCTTTTACCGGCTGGACGGTCGATCGAAAGAGCGGGAAATTTCGCTTCAACCCGAGGGTGCATGACTTCGGGCAAAAAACTTTTTTGGGTGTGACGGGCAATCTGAACGGCGATGACATCATCGAAATCATTCTCAGACAAGAGCAGACAGCCGTGTTTATCACTGAAAAGTGCTACCGGGAGTTCGTCTCACCTGATGTCAACGAGAGCGAAGTGACACGCATCGCAAACAGGTTCCGGGAGAGCGGTTATGAGATCAAAACGCTGCTCTACGAGATCCTGACTTCTGATGGTTTCAAAAAGAGTTCCGGCAGGGATTTTCTGATCAAATCCCCTGTAGAGCTGGTCGTGGGAACGGTGCGGACATTCGGAATCGAAGCTAATGTCAGCCGCTACCTTTTTAGAAGCGCCAGAGCGATGGGGCAGGAGCTCTTCAATCCGCCCAACGTCAAAGGGTGGCCGGGTGGCAAAGCGTGGATCACGACGGGCTCACTGGCGGAAAGACGAAGCTTTTTGCGACGTGCCGGCAGAGTGCTGGACCGTAGATACCGAAACAGCGAGATCTACCCTGTCGACATGCTGACAAAATGGCTGCTGGTGACAGATCCCGTCACCCAAATCACGGATGAGAAGCGACGGTTCACATCGATCCTGCTCGATCCGGTCTACAATCTAAAGTGAGGTGTATCATGAAAAGAAGAGAATTTATCAAATTCAGTGCGCTGACGGCGGCGCTGCTGGCTCTGCCCTCCGCGATGTGGGCGGGGCAATCGGTACCGGAGGACAAAATCGTCGTGCTGGTCGAACTGGAGGGCGGCAACGACGGGCTCAATACCGTCGTCCCCTTCTCCGATCCGCGCTATTATGAACTGAGGGGTTCCCTGGCGGTGCCGAAAGAGGAGGTGCTACCGCTCAACGAAACGCTGGGACTGCACCCCAAACTGGCAAAGCTCAAGGAGATCTGGGACGAGAAAGAGCTGGCGATCATTCTGGGCGTGGGGTATCCAAACCCCAACCGTTCGCACTTTCGCTCCATCGACATCTGGACGACGGCATCCAACAGCGATCAGTACCTCAGCACCGGATGGGTCGGCAGGCTCTTTACCCAACATCCGGTCTCAGGCAACTTTTTCAGCGACTCGCTGACGATCGGAAACGACGACACCAAGCCGTTTGAAGCGGCGGGGATGAACAACATCGTATTGAACACGCCCGAGAGTTTCATCAAAAAGGCGGGAGATGTGCCGCATATCGACAAAGTGTCGGAAGATGCGATGCTCGCCCATGTGATCGAAACGCAAAACAGTCTGGCGGATGCGGTGGAGAAGATGCGAAGCAGTATGGAAAATCCCGTCCCTGTCGATACGGAGTTTCCCAATTCGCAACTGGGCAAAAAGCTGGAAAATATCACGCTGCTGCTCAAAAACGGGATCAAAGCCCCCGTGTTCAAAGTATCGATAGGCAGTTTCGACACCCACCAGAACCAGGCACCGACGCACGAAAGACTGCTCGCGGAACTCTCCGACGCTCTCAGCGCGTTCAAAGAGGGTCTCAAAGAGGCGGGCTACTGGGACAAAACGGTCATCATGACCTACTCCGAGTTCGGCAGAAGAGTCGCAGTCAATGCCAGCAACGGCACCGACCACGGTACCGCAGCGCCGCACTTCATGATAGGCGGCAAAGTCAAAGGAGGACTCTACTCCACTCAGCCCTCACTCGACGACCTGGATGCCAACGGCGATCTGAAATACACCATCGACTACCGATCGCTCTATCAGACGATCATCCGGAAATGGTGGGGTATCGAGAATAGTTTTCTGAGCGGTTTTGCTCCGGTAGATTGCATCGGATAGGTTTACGGATACGTCTGCAAAGGCGTATCCTGTGTCGTGGGGGGGGGGATGATAGCTCAACTTTTTAGATATGCAAAAAAGGTTTCTCGTTCACTTTCGGTTCACCTGATTTCAATATACTTTTCTTGCTATTTTTACCAAACTGATTCAAAGGAGAAACAATTATGAAAAAATCACTGATGATACTTGTGGCGGCGGCGACATTTGCGTTTGCGACAGCACCAATACCCGGTACGGGTCAAGGTGCACATTTGGGTAAAAAGATGCAGAAGATGCAAAAACCCTTTCTGATTCTGGGCAAGATGCCGCATCTGACGAAACTTGTCATGATGCACTGGGACGATCTGGGACTCAGTGACGA
>WGAE01000013.1 GCA_015489185.1 Campylobacterales bacterium | reverse complement strand
GTGGTGGATGTTTCCAAACCGGAGCAACCTAAAAGGGTTGCTTATATTCCTGCGGGAGATGAGAATGCGACAACAGTGGCATTTTCTGCTTTGAATACATTAGCAGTCGGCACGACTGAAGGGGTGCGCTTGTATGATATCGCTCAGATAACGGTACCGCGCTATCTGGGCAAATATGAGAGTAACGGTACGATTCGCGATGCGGCTTTCGATACGGTACGTGCACGACTCTGGCTGGCAAACGCCTCTTACGGCGTGGAGTTGCTTGATATTTCCGACATCAAGTTTCCCGACTTTCAGGACGGTATCGCTGTTGAAGGAAGTGCCTGGGATTTGGCGGTTAACGGTGCAAACGGTGATTGTTACGCCGTTTCACTGACCAGCGCGTATCGACGTCTAACCGGCTCGGAAGAGAACAAAGTCGATCTTGTGACGCTTTATGATCCGCACGACGGCGGACAGAGTTTCGGGATTGTTACGGGGGATCGGTTTCGGTATCTCTATCTGGCAAAAGGAGAGCGGGGGATCGAGATTGTCGACAACAGCGATCCTCTACACCCTCGACACATAAGCTATTTCGATACCAACGGGACGGCAAGAGGGATTGCGGTCAACCGCTCCGAAACGGTCGCTTTTGTCGCTGACGGACGGGAGGGATTGAAGGTGATCGATATCTCTGACAAAGCGTACCCAAAACGCATCGGATATGTAAAGTTTTGAATTTTTTGCCGATATACAGAGTAATAGAACCCTCTGAAAAACTGTTTGTTGAACGAAAGCTTTATCATTTGCGCATCCAAAGCGAACGGTTGCCGAAGGCAAAAAAAGTGCACCCAACCCCGAAGGGGTGCTTGCGTTTGCACTTTTGAGTTCGGTTTGGATGCTATTGCTAAGCGACAAACGGTAACTTGCTTGGGTGAAATAAACAGTTTTTCAGAGAACGTAATAGCAAATTGCACCATTTTTTTGGTGCGATGAGAATTTTCGGTAAGGAACGGCATCGATGCGAAAAGCTATCTCTATGATCGAACTGGTTTTGGCAATCGTTGTGATCGCGATCTCGGTCATGTCGGTACCGATGATGTTGCAGGAGGGTGCCAAAAGTGATGCCTTTTCGATGATGCAGGAGTCGATTCTCGCCGCCCGTACGAAAATCGGAAATATTCTCAGTTATCAGTGGGATGACAACTCCAGAGACGGAAACAACAGTGAAGGGCGTCTGCGTGCGCTTGATGTTTATGCCGGTGCTCCGGCGCTTGATCGTAACGGAACTTACTATATCGAGCGACGTATCGGGCATATTTACGGCGATCTGCGTCGTAAAATGATGGCTGCACCGACATATCCCTCATCAAATGTTGATGCCAATATTACCGATCTGAATGATTTTGACGGCAAAACCTCCACGCTTGCGGCTACAGGAAGCGGTACGGCGACTGATACCTACGACTATCTCGACACGGAGATGAACCTGACATCGCATGTCTACTATATCTCTGATCTGGTGACGGGTACCGATTACAACGATACCAATATCTCTTTTGTTTTCGATCCTTCGACCAAACAAGCGGTGACGAACAACGTCAATAGTACCAATATTAAAATGATCGAAGTGAAACTGACCAGTCGTAACTATCAGCCGTTTCTGTTTCGTACCTTTTCATGTAATCTGGGTGAAGTCGATCTGCTGGAAAAGGAGATCAACTGATGCAAACTACCTGTTGCAGACGATCCGCGTTTACACTTGTCGAAATTGTTATGGTGATTGTTGTGCTGGGGATTGTCGCAATGATCGGTACCGATGTTATTGCCCATATGTATGAAGGTTATCTTCGTTCCAAATCGATCAACGCATTGCAGCAGCAGACCGAAACGGCGCTTGATATTATTGCAAAACGCCTGGAGTATCGGGTTAAAGCGACGACGATTGTACGACAAAAAGGGACAAACAATATTGACTGGCTCAACTCCACAGATCTCAACGGTACATATGATGTCCTGGAGTGGATCGGTTACGATTATGAGTCATTCAGGGGAAGATACAACGGAACACTGACTGTACCCGGTTGGAGCGGATTTGTTGATCTGGAAAATCCGGCGACCGATGCGACACAAATTGTGACCAGCG
The DNA here is from genome assembly GCA_015489185.1 of Campylobacterales bacterium. GTDB lineage: Bacteria > Campylobacterota > Campylobacteria > Campylobacterales > QNZT01 > QNZT01. The sequence goes on along the minus strand of WGAE01000013.1, from coordinate 3,977 downwards.
GTTCGAATCTCGATATTGCGGTCGAGACGATCCGTGACCTCTCCAACGGTACAGTCGACTTGAACGATACAAGCGGAAGCATCCAGCATCCTGCGATCATTTTCAAAAAACTCAGCAGTTACGACTTTAAAAGTTTCGGGTGGGACTGGACCAGCACAGACCATAACGCGACGCTACGTGTGCACCGTGATCCGGCGGCGAATAATATTTTGGTATTTGATGAAAATATCACGCAGCAGGGAGTCAAACGTCTCAAAGAGCAGTATCGGCTGGCCTGGTCGGCGTATGCGATCGTTCCGGAAGGGGATAAAGCGAACGATTTCAATTTGACACTCTACTACAATTATCAGCCCTGGGAGGGCGAACACTATAACAGTCAGGGCGTCAAAAAGGCGGTTATCGCCGAACATGTCAGCAGTTTCAATTTTTTGCAGTCGGGCAATACGATCCGTCTCAAGCTATGTATTCAGGACGGCAATCAGACAGGAATCGGAATCGGATTTTGTAAAGAGAAGGTGGTGTTCTGATGCGCAGAGGGTTTAGTTTGATTACGGCGATCATCATCATGATGACGGTTTCACTGCTGATGACATTGATGCTTTCAATCTCTTCGACAACGGTCAAATCGACGATGGATATCTACTTCAAAGAGCAGGGGGAGATTCTGGCGCGCAGTGCGGTTGAGTATGCGTTGCTGGCGACATCGGGACACGATAACCACCAAAATTGTGTCGAACATGTCAATATTCTCTATCCGAGTGCAACGGCACCGACGCATGAAATGAATGTAACATTGATGTACATCGGCACAGATATACCCAATTGTAGTCAGGTGATCGATAACAATATCTCGACGGTTGACTCCAACATGACGACGATCGTAGATGTCGTCGTCAACGTACTGGAAAACAACCTGACTGGTATTACCGAACCGATCAGACTCCATCGCAGAACGTTACAGAAACTTTAATATATTACACATTTTCTACACAAAAATTCGTTATACTTACATTCCAGAAACATTCCACTTAGCGCATCCCCGTCGATCACACACACTCCTGTCGGCGGGGATGTCCTCGCCGAACGTAAACAATCTTTCAATGCTGCATATTAGCGTTTTTTGTGCTATAATCGCGAAAAATCGCAAAAAGAAAAGGTATCTATGTTTATTGACAATGTCGAATTGACGCTGAGTTCGGGAAAAGGCGGTGCGGGTGCCGTCTCTTTCCGGCAGGAAAAATTCGTGATCAAAGGCGGTCCCGACGGCGGGGACGGCGGACGCGGCGGCGATGTCTGGTTTCTGGTTGACAAAAACAGCCATACGCTTTCCTCGTTTCGCGGTAAAAACCATCTCAAAGCTAAAAACGGAAGACCCGGTGAGGGACGTAAAAAATTCGGAAAAAAGGGAGAGTCGCTGACGGTGGTCGTACCGCCGGGAACCCAGGTGATCGATGCCGAAACGGGAGAGGTGTTGCTGGACTTGGTCGAGGACGGTCAGAAAGTGAAGTTTCTGGAAGGAGGAAAGGGAGGACTTGGAAACTGGCACTTTCGCAGTTCGACTAACCAGCGCCCTACATACGCGCAACCGGGGCTTCCCGGTCAGACACGCCGGGTCAGACTCGAACTGAAACTGATTGCGGATGTCGGACTTGTCGGGTTTCCCAATGTCGGAAAATCGACACTGATCTCCTCCGTTTCAAACGCGACGCCGGAAGTCGCCAATTACGAATTTACGACGCTTACACCGAAGCTTGGAGTCGTTTCGATCGATGCGTTTCAGTCGTTTGTGATGGCGGATATTCCCGGAATTATCGAGGGGGCGAGTGACGGGCGCGGGCTTGGGCTCGATTTTCTGAAGCATATCGAGCGGACGAAGTTTCTGCTTTTCATGATCGATCTGGCAAATTATCGCTCACTTGAAGAGCAGTATGATGTGCTCAGAAAGGAGCTTGCCCGTTTTTCGTCGACACTGGAGCGTCGAAATTTTGCGATCGCGCTGACCCGTGCCGATGCGTTGGATGATGAGACGGTTATTGAGAAGACACGCGCCTTTTTGAATCATTTGCAACTTTCCTCAGAGAGTGAAAACGATCGCTACGGTTTCGATCAAACATTGCCGGTTTATGTACAGGAAGAGGGCTTTTCAGAGCATATCGACGGTTCGAAACCCTTTTTTGTCGCACCGATTTCCTCGGTTACGGGACGAAATATCGATGCACTTAAATATGCCCTCAACGATGCGTTGCAGCGTGAAAGAGAGGCTTCATGAAGCGTCTGGTGATCAAAGTCGGTTCTCATGTACTCAGTGAGCAGAATCGTCTGGCAAGGGGACGGATTGCCAATCTGGTTGATTTTCTGGCGGAACTTCGTAAGCGTTACGAAGTGATTTTCGTCTCTTCGGGTGCGGTGGCGGCGGGTTATTCGAAACTGAAGATCGATAAAAAGGTCCTTGCGAACCGTCAGGCGATCGCCGCCGTGGGGCAACCCTATCTGATGAGTGTTTATCAGAAGAAGTTTGAAAAGTACGGTATCGTTACCGCGCAGGTACTTTTGACGGCGGATGATTTCGATTCGCGTAAACGTACCCATCATGCCAGAAACGCGGTCAATACTTTGATTAAAAACGGTGTTATACCGATTATTAACGAAAACGACGTCACCGCGACCGAAGAACTCGTTTTTGGGGATAACGACCAGCTCTCCGCGCGCGTGGCGTACTATTTCGATGCCGATATGCTCGTGATTCTTTCGGATATCGACGGCTATTACGACAGTGATCCGCACCGTAATCCGGACGCGAAGATGTATAAGAGGGTATCTCAGATCGAAGATGCGGCACTTGAGATCCCTTGTGATCCCAACCATACCTTTGCCACAGGGGGTATCGTCACGAAACTCAAAGCGGCGAAATTTCTGCTCGAACACGGAAAAGAGATGTTCATGACGAGCGGTTTTGATCTCTCCGACGCACGCAGCTTTTTGATCGAGGGGAATCAAAAAGGTGGAACACGCTTTTGCGGGGGTACTTCATGAAGATTGTTTTTATGGGGACTCCCTCTTATGCAACCGAGATTTTAAAAGCGTTACTCAAAGCGCCGGATATGGAAGTGGTGTTACTGGTGACTCAGCCGGATAAACCTGTGGGCAGAAAACAGATCCTGACGCCGCCCGATACCAAAAAATATCTGTTAGAAACCGGTTCACAGATTGATATCTATCAGCCTCAAACCTTACGAGACGAGAAGGTGGTAACAAAGATTGTGTCGTATGCTCCCGATTTTATTGTCGTGGCGGCTTACGGGCAGATTTTGCCCGAGTCTGTCCTTGCGATCGCACCCTGTATCAATCTGCACGCTTCCCTCCTGCCGAAATATCGCGGTGCGTCGCCGATACAGGCGGCAATCCTTGCGGGAGATCGTTACAGCGGTGTAACGGCGATGCGAATGGATAAAGGGCTTGATACCGGGGATATGCTCGGATTTTCGGTCGTGGATATTCGGGAAATGGATGCGAGCAGACTCTTTGCGAAGCTCTCCGAAGAGGCGGCAAAACTTTGTGTCGAAACGCTGCGCCGTTTTGATATGATCGAACCGCTACCGCAAAACGGGTGTGACAGCAGTTACGCGCCCAAGATTACCAAAGCGGACGGTCTGGTCGATTTTGACGATGCGGTGAAACTCGATGCGAAATATCGTGCGTTTATCTTCTGGCCCGGGGTCTACCTGCAAAGCGGCTTGAAATTGAAATCTTTACGTTTGGTTGTAAAAGAGGGGAACTATCCCGAAGGAGAGATCCTCGAAATTGCCGACGATCATATTATCGTCGGATGCCGGCGGGGAAAAGTGGCGATTGACATGGTTCAGCCGCCGTCGAAAAAGGAGATGTCCGTCATCGACTATATTCATGGAAAAAGGCTTGATGTTGGAGATACGTTATCTTGACGAGATCAATTCGACACACCTTTATCTGACCGAGGC
>WGAE01000012.1 GCA_015489185.1 Campylobacterales bacterium | reverse complement strand
CTCTTTTTCTTGCAGCAAACCAGTTGCGCGCCGTCACTCGGATCGACGATCACCCACTCCGCATGCAACGCCGCAACCGCAAAAGCCGATACCATCGCGGCCAGAACCGCTTTTGTAAAAATCTGTTTCATTCATACATCCTTTCGTATTATTCTTATACCCTATAAGTATCGGCTATTTTATCAAATAGTTGAAGATATTTCAACAATTTTGCTTAATATTGTATAAAATGTGCTTTTACTGTTTGATGCCAAGCAGTGTGTTAAGCATTTGATCGACCGTAGTGATGATTTTCGCACTCGCCTGATAGGCGGTTTGAAATTTCATCAGCTGCATCAGTTCCTCATCCATATCGACACCACTGACCGACTGCATCTGTTCGGTCACCGTTTTATGCAACAACTCCGCGGAATCTTTGGCAACCGAAGCGCTGTACGCGTCATCCGCAATCGTCGTCGCACTGTAACGGTAAAAGTCGCTGAGTGTCTGGTTAATCGTACCGCCCGGTGCCTGAAACGCAATCGTTTCATACTGCAGATTGACCATTTGCGTGGCAAGATCCGCACTCCCGTCCGCGCCCGACATCGATGCCGCAAGAAGTGCGGGATTTTTATCAATCTCCGTACGTACGGCAATATCCTTCGCACTGCTACCCTCGAAAATCGGATTGACTCCGGACCATCCCGCAAAATCGGTCCCGTTATCTTCTACCGCAATCTTGTAAAGTCCCGCCGTTTTGGGTGTAATTTGCAAAACGCCGTCACTGCTGACCGACGCATTGAAGAGATCATCCAGATCGTTAGTGGCGATATTATCCCCGGTATCATCGCGGTTTTGATTGATCGCATCGGCAATCGTCTGCATTGTCGTCGTATCGTCAATCGTGATTGCCCGATCGAGCAGACGATTTCCCGCATTGTCATAGACAACCAGTTTGAAATCTCCTGTTTTAATCTCAGGGAAATCGGTCAACGGGGTATTCTGATCCAACCCCGGTATACTTTTGGTTTCGATCTTTTCCTGCGCCGCGGCACCGTAAATAGTGTTTGCACGAAGCATCAACCCTTTCGCGAACGCATCGATATGGTCGATGTATTTTTGCACTTTCGAATTTTCCATCTTTTGGGTCGCCGGATCGTAGCGATTTCCGCGCAGATCCAAAATCGCGCCCACTTTTCCGCCGCGCAACTGCTCTGTAATGTCAGTTTTTTGCTGATTATGGTCAATATCGTAGACTGACTGAAACGGTGTCGCTTTATCGGCCTGTGCCAGTTCGAGCGGGTGCCACGTCACCCCATCGACAATATTATGCCCGGCAATATTGATATTGTACCCGTTTCCTGCATCGGTATGCGTCTCTTTTCCGGCAATTTTGACATTGTTTTTGGAAACGGAGATATTGACCAGTTTGGCCATCTCCAGTTCCAGTCTGTCCCTTTCATCTCTTAGATCGTTGGCGTGGCGGTGCGGTACATTTTCGATTTTGTTGATCTGCTTGTTCAGATCGACAATCTTTTTTGCCAGATCGTTAACCTGTTCAATACTCTCAACCAGATTACCGTCGAGCCGTTTTTGGACATCGGAGAAACGTTTATGGAGTGTATTAAGATCACCGGCAAGCTGCTTCATGTTATTGACCACTTCCAGTTTTGCGGCACCGTCCTGCGGATACTGAGAGAGTTTGCTCCAGCCGTTGAAAAAGTCGTTCAGATCATTGGCAATCCCTTTATTATCCAGATCGGTCAGTGAATCGGAGATCTCCCTGAGTGTTGTCTCGGAAAAAGTTCCAAATGCCAGTGATGCACTTGCCCCTTTGAGTCGTCCGTAAACAAACTCGTCATGCATCCGCACAATATCTTCCACCTTAACACCGGTTCCAACCTCTCCCGAAGCCGTATCGAGCGGATAGGCGGCTTTTTGCTCGATGCGCTGCCGGCTGTAACCGGGCGTATTGACATTGGCGATATTGTGCGATGTCGTTTCGATACCGCTTTGAGATGTCGAAAGACCGGAGTAACCGATTCCGAGTGCACTAAAGATTCCCATCACGCACTCACTTGCAAAAATGCGGCGGGTTTTGGACGGGTACGCATATACCCCTCCTCATGCATCGGTAAAATCGCCGAAACCAGTCCGCTGAAAAAGTCGTTCATCGCAGAAACAAAACGCGCATAGGTTCGATTGGCTTCATGAAGTCTCTCAAGTGCCTGTTTAAAGCGATCCAGCAAAACTTTTTCCTCTTCACTCAGCACGTCATGCAGTGCTTCTTTTTCAGAAGCGGCGGTGCGTTCGGAAAGGATCGTATTGAGTTGTGCTTTGGAAGCTTCAAAACGTCTGATCAAAACCGTTTTTTGCCTGTTGTTTCGATCCGCCTGCGCATGTTTTCCCGCTTTGACGGCGGCAATATCCTCTTCGGTAAGTCGGATCAACGTTTCAAGATCCGCAAGCATCGTTTCCAGATGGCGTGTGAGTGCTTCCATCGCCTCTCCTTTTTTCGTTCCGGCAACCGCAATTTTGCCGACTTATTTCTATAGATATAGATCGGCAAAATTGCAAATTTGTTTAACTTTTTGGCGTAAAAGCGATGAAAAATATCAGGAGTGCGGTTCGTTTTTCCCTTTGAGAAAGTCAAAAAGCATCTGACTGAAACCGATGTTTCCGCTGAGCGCTTTTGAAAAAGCGTCGTTGTACATCGAGTGGTAGATTTTGTCTCCGGCATCTTTACCGAAGAGCCTGTTTTCGGACTTGAGCGAGATATCGAGAATCTTTTTGACCAGGAACGCTTCGAACTGATCAGTCTGTTCACGCAGTTTACGATCGTTGTCTGAGAGCGGCTGTTTCGGATCGATTTTCGGATCAAACGCCGTCATCAGCGCCGCCGATTGCATACCTGTTTCCATCAGATCACCTCCAGATCGGCATTGACCGCACCGGCACGTTTAATCGTCTCCAGAATCGCGATAATATCCTCCGGCGTACTGCCGAGTTTTTGCAACACGCGTGCGACATTGGCAACCGTCACCTCTCCGTAACGCAGATTGACGACATTGTTTTTTCTATCGAGATTGTATGTCTGATGCGCGACATCTCCCGAAGGCATGATTTTAAGGGTCAGATCTCCGTGCGTCACCACCACCGGATCAATATGGATATTCAGCCCCGCCACGACGGTACCTGTCTTTTCGTCGACGACGATTTTCCCGCCGCCGCGGTATGGAATATCGACCTTATCGATAGCAGCGAGAAACTCAGGCATACTCTGTGAAGGCGGTTTACGCAGTTGAATCGTTCTGGGATCGAGCGCACGCGCGGTGGCGCCACCGTAGATCGCGTTGATCTTTTTTTCGATTTTAACCGCCGTTTCGAAATCTGCCTTTTTAAGGCTGAGACGAATCGTATCTTTGTGATAGAGATCGTAATCGACCTCCTGTTCGACAATCGCGCCTCTGAAAATCTTTGCACGCGCCGAAACATTCTTTTTACGCTTGTCGGCGCTGTAGCCTTTGGCGATCGGTCCCTGCGCCAGCGCGTAAATCTCTCCGTCGACACCGCGAAGCGCCGTCAACAGGAGCGTCCCGCCGACAATCGATTTGGCATCACCAATCGACGAAACTTCCACATCGATACGATCCCCGTGTCTGGCAAAAGGCGGCAGTGTCGCCGTCACCATCACTGCCGCAACGTTTTTGGCTTTGATATCCCGTGGACTCACCTTGACATGGACACTTTGCAACATACTTGAAATCGCCTGTCTTGTAAACTGCAAAGACGATCCGTCACCCGTTCCCTGAAGTCCGACCACCAATCCGTATCCGATCAACTGATTGTCCCGAACACCGACGACATTGGCGATATCTTTGAGCGGAACGGCAAAGAGTGTTCCCACAAAAAGCAGTAACATCATCGCAAACATCAATACGACTCTTACCAGCATAGACACCTCGTTTTCGTTTCTGTCGATATATTTTCTTTCGTTACAGCACAATCTATGCCACATCGTAGTAAGTGAGTGTCGTCTTTCCGAATTTGCGTGATTTGCTTGCACAATACGGACCGATTCGATCCGGGAAATCGACACCTGTCATATGTTCGACGATGATCTTTTCGACCACATTTTCGGGAATCGTTTCGATCAGTCGTATCGATTGATCGTAAATCTCCTCCATCCCTTCACGAATCGCAAAAGGCGGATCGATGTAAAAAAAAGCACGCTTCCCCACCACTTCGAGTCGGTTGACGATCTCCGCAGTACGCACAAACGTGTCACCGCAAAGCAGATGACAGCGATCGGCATCGAGTGTTGCGATATTTTGTGACAAAACGCGACAAACCTCCCGCTCCTTTTCGATAAAAAAGATCTCCGAAGCGCCGCGGCTAAGTGCCTCAAGCCCCATCGAACCGCTGCCGCCGAAAAGCTCCGCAAACGTCGATCCGACAATATCGAACTGCAGCGTATCGAAAACCGAACCGCGAATGATCGCTTTGGTTGCTCGGGTCGTCGATTTGGAGGGAAGCGGCAGTTTTTTACCTTTGAAATCGCCCCCGATGATCGTAAACGTCAAATCACGCTTCTTCATGATATCGCCTGATCAATTTGGCAATCTTTTCCTGGTGACGTCGGTTGAGCTTTTCGATCATACTCTCCAGCGTCTCCTTCGTATGCTGGATCTGTACCAGTCGGGGATTGGTTTCATAAAACTTTTCGAGTGCGTCCATCAACTCTTCCTGCGTAAAAGGAACAGAAAGTTGTGCGTCAGGCATATCGCCGATACGAAACACCACTTTTTCACTCAGTGCCTGCGTATCGGTAATTAAGACTTCCGCCAGTTCGATATCGTACAGATAGGGTTTCAGATAGATTTCCAGTGTCCTTTGCAAAAGCGGCGAGACACACTTGACAATGACTTTCATAAAGGCTCCGAGGGTTTTGAAATTGTAACGAAAAGTAAAAAACCGAAACCATTTTACCGAAATTCGTCATAAAAAGAGAACTATTTTACACTTCTGCCCACATATGGACGATGTACGGATAGAGAAAGTCCCGTTTCAGCTTTAAGATACGGGATGTGCTAAAGGAGTAGCAAATGGAAACCATGGCATTAAGCGGCAATCCGATGCGTATATCGACTCCGACGCCTGTTACGACACACATGTCTGAGAGATCGTTTTCACACAATGCACCCCGGACATACGATCGTATCGACACTCAGCAATCGCTGCAAAAAACAGACGCGGCAGGTGAAGCCGGGGAAGATACTAAAAAACAAATCGAAACATTGCATAAAAGTACGATCAAGTTCAACCAAATGAGCGAACAACTCAATCTCGATATCAAATTCGCCTATAATGAAAAGATCGACCAGGTCTATCTGAATGTCATCGATAAGCATACCGGACAGGTCATTCGCAAACTGCCCAGTGAAGAGGCGATGAAGATCAGTGAAACGATGAAAGAGCTTGTCGGCAATCTGCTGGACAAAAAAGGATAACATATGGCGGGAACACTCAGTACACTCGGTATCGGAAGCGACGGCGCACTCAGTTACGATATTATCGATAAACTCAAAGATGCGGACAAAAGCGCAATCGTCAAACCGATCGAACAAAAAATCGAACTCAATCAACTCCGGCAGGATAAACTTAGCGAACTGACTTCGCTGGTACGAACACTCAGTACCGAAGTGGTCAATATGTCCGATCCCGCTCTTTACCAGGCAAAAGAGGCGTCGGTAACGGGAGGCGCGGTCAGTGTCGAATCCGACATGAAGGCACCTGTGGGAGAACACACGCTAAACGTTACTCAACTTGCAACCAGCGATATCAAACAGTCTCAAACCGGTTACGCGTACGAAGATGCCCTGATGGGCGAAGGGACGATGCATCTGGAGATCGACGGTAAAAGTTTCGATATCGAAGTCGGCGTTACCGATTCGATCAAAGATGTCGTCAAAAAGATCAACGAAAATACCGACGGAAAAATCGAAGCCTCACTGCTGAATACCGGCGGTGACAACCCCTATCATCTCATACTCAAATCAGCAGAAACCGGAGCGAAAAACAATATTACCGTTACGGGAGATTTCGCCTTTGATCAGGTTGGAGAGGGAGCGAAAGATGCCTCTTTTACCTTCGACGGTATTCAGATCAGCCGCGCTTCAAACCACATTGAAGACCTCGTCGACGGTCTGAAAATTGACCTGAAACAGGAAGGAAATACCACCGTTTCTATTACACAAAGTCAAGATAAATTGCTTGAGGGCATGGAGAAATTTGTCGATGCCTACAATAAAATGGTGCAGGCGTTTACCGAAAGTACAAAATTTGACAAAACGACCAAGGAGACCGGTCTTTTTCAGGGCAACTCCGCCATCCGTCTGGCAGTCAATACCCTCAAGGACGCACTGGTACTCACCAAATCCAAAGAGGGCAAAACAATCGCCGATTTCGGATTGGAACTGCAACGGGACGGGACATTGAATCTTGATAAAAGCAAGCTGGAGACGGCACTTCAAAACGATCCCAAAGCAGTCGAAAACTTTTTCAGAGGTACCGACGGTCGCGACGGTGCCTTTAACAGGCTCGACAGCGCAATTTTCGATATCAAAACCAGCTCCAGCGGTATCCTAAAATCACTCGGGCAAGATCTCAAAGCACGCGGAGAACGTTTGAGCGAAGAGAAAGAGAGTGCAGAAAAACGGCTTGAAGACCGATATAACATTATGACAAAAAAGTTTGCCGCCTACGATGCGGTGATCGCTAAACTCAAGTCACAGGGCGATTCACTACAGGCAATAATCGACGCCGAACTGGCACAGAAATAATAACCCGAATTCAATCAAAAACCGGAAGGAAAAGAATGAGACAAAACGCATACAACGCATATACCCAAAACCAGACGGGAGTCTACTCTCCCGAAAAACTGATCGAAATGCTCTATGAAGGGCTGTTACGATTTACGTCACTCGCAAAACGTGCGATTGAAGAGGGAGATATGGAGGCAAAAGCCAAATGGATCAACCGCTCGACCGATATTTTTATTGAGCTGATCGACTCGCTGCGTAACGACGGTTCACAGATGACCGCCTATCTGGCAGGACTCTATATGCATCAGATCAAATCGCTTGCCGAGGCGAACAGAAAAAACTCCACCGAGGAGCTGGATACTATCATCCATGTCGTCAAAGTGTTGCTTGAGACCTGGAGAGAGGAGACGAACCTTGCAACTGAAGTGGCTTGACGATTTCAAAGCGGCAATCATCGAAAAAGATTTTGAGCGTATCGAACAGCTTTTGTCGCAAATGCCCGATTTCAAAAGTATCAACGAACTCAAAACGGGCGTTGCTTTGATCAACGAAGCGAAGAAACTCCTGATTGCGGAGCAAAAAGTACTCCGTGAAAATATGGAAAAGATCAAAAAAAGCAGAGAATTCCTCAAAAACGAATCCAGACACAGTTTCAGCGAATCGTGTTGATCCGGCTTTTGCCGGGTATCTTCCCCTCTTTTAACGCATCATCCGTGTCACCTTCTCTATCGATGCACGATCATACTTCATCCGAAATGTCAAATAGATCCCCTGTTGCAGATAGTCGGCAAAAAGGTCGTTATAGCGGTTAAATCCGTCAAAATTGTAACCGAGTGTCAGCCAGCCGTCATCAACCAGTCTGTATCCGCCGTAAATCCCGCCCTGATAAGCGGTACTCTTCTGTGCGGTATCATACAGTAATGCCGCGTTGATACCCGCATCAAACTTTTTCCCGATATACCATACCAGATCACCGCCCGCAATCTGCGCCAGTGTATCGAGACTCTCGGTTGTAAACCAGGTACGACTGAACTGCAGTGCGTAACGCAGACTCAGATCGATACGTTGCGTAAGTGACATAGAGAGCAGTGAAGAGAGACTCCATGCTTTTTGACGATCCTGCAGCCGCCGGTTTTGTCGATACTGCATCCGCGTAAGTAGCAGTATACCGTTTTGGAGACGATACGCCATTGCAAGTTTGGATGCGACTTCAAACGTAGCTATTCCGGGATGATTTTCCCGCTGGGCACGGATCCCGAAAAGTAACCCGAGATTTCTGTTCTTTCGCTCGGTATAAAGATCAAAATCGATTCCCACCCTGCTGATATTCGCGTCTTTGTAACTCCATTTCAATGCCGAAGACCATTTCCCCCTGTGATAGTTAACGATCATATTGTAAGCGGTATAGCTCTCCTTGTCCGGTGTACCCGACAATGCAAAACGGTGTTCGACACTGCCGTTGATTGTCACCGATTTGCCAAACGCATACCCCTGATTAAAAAGCAGCGTCTGCCAGAGTGACTCCCGGTTATTTGCAAAATCGGATGCCAGACTCGATTTGAGCGTCGCGTTTCGCCACGGTCGGTAGGTCATACCCGCCGCGCTGTTGACGCTCTGTTCGCCGTTTGCCGAAAGAAATTCTGCAGTGGCAAACAGATCACTCTTACGATTTAACGCATATGTGGTACGCATCTGCAACCGGTTTGCAAACTGTGTCGCTTTTGGCGTCGGTCCGTACTCTGCCGAAATCGCTACCCGTAATCGGTTTTCAAAAAACTTTTTGGTGTATCCGCCCAGAAACTGTGAACCGCTCCCCTCATCGGTACGATAAAATCTGTATCCCAGATACCCCTCGTACGATTGTCTGACCATACTGTTTTTGCATTCGACCATATCGTACGCACGCTTTGTATCAAACCGCTTACGATGGTACCCGCCAATCTTCAGACGATAATCTTCGCCGTATTTGAATGAAGCGTCAACTCCGATATCGCTGCTGTTTTGGGTAAAACGACTCTGTTGTCCCAGTCCGAATCCCGGAGAAGATTTACGAAAATAGAGTGTCGTCGCCGTTTTGGGACCGGACCAGGTGGCACGCAGACGGGATGCGCTCACCGACTTTTGCGCCGGTGTTTTGCTTACGGCATACTCTCCTTCTACCTGTACATGTTTGCCGACATGTATTTTTGCATCGGTACCGACCAGTGATCCTTTTGCGTCATGAAGCCAGGTTGCACCCGTCTGTAAACGACCGCTACGATCTTTCCAGAGCGCTCTGGCGCCGTACAGCGTGACCTTTTGCATACGTGCTCCGGAGACTTCATAATCGACTTCGATATATCTCGGATTACCCGCTTCATCGACACGAAACACCGGTTCTTTGAAATAGAGTGTCCCTTCGATGTAATCGATCGTATAATCGAGTACCGGCGTCAACAGCCGTCTGGAGAGTATCTGATCGGGACGATTGCGATCCCGCACAACTAACGCGACCGTTTCGGAATTTTCAACGATTTGCTGATGTTTCAGCCGATAAAGCCCGCTCGTACCGTCCGGATCAAGTACCTCTTTCTCAAAAGCGGTGTCGTCGTCACTGCCAAAGAGCGTCAGCCGGCTGTTTTCATGATGCAACACCGCTTTGAAACCGTTGACTTTTCTGGTGTACCGGGAGAGTTCGACCGTATCGATTCCTGTATTGAAATCGCCGAAAAGAAGTGAAAACTCCCGTTTTTCCAGTTTGATATAGAGTTTTCTGCGACTCGGAGCATGATCGCTCTGCAGGCTGTTATCCTGATAGATCGTATACCAGGCATCGGGATCGATACGTCCCGCAAGTCGTTGGGTATCTCTTTTACCGCTGTCGTAGGCGATGCGCAGCAACATATCGCCTCGTATTGTTCCCGCCGCGTAAAAAGCAACCCGCCCTTCCCGATAAAAAGCATCCTCTTTTGTTGTTTTTTGCATCGCATCTTTGATATGACGAAAACCGACCGTTCCCTCCGCAAAACCGACAAGCACCCATTCTCTCTTCGAAGGTTTCAGACGCACACGCAATACCTCTTCATGATCACTCAGCGGTATATGTACATTGAGATCTCCCGCAACAGCGGTCGGCTCCAGTTTGATATAGGCGATACCGCCGTACGTCACCAGATATTGCTCCTCTTCCCTTTTTCTGCCCGCCTCTGTTTTCAAACGCAGACGATAGGGCGGATCGACATACACCTTTCCGGTCATCGACTCCCTTAGCGGATATCCGTATTTGTCCCTGAGCCTGATCGCAATCACCGGACCTCTTTTCCCGTCCGCCACAGGGCGGGAAAGTTTTGGCAGATACTCTGCAAAAGCGGGAGAGGTGGAGTAGTGTACCAGCCGTTTCATGACCGAAACGGTCTCTCCTTTCATATTATAAAAAACCGCTTTAAGCAGATTGTCTCCGGGTTGCAGGTCGATACCACGAAACGTGGCAATCACACCTTTTGCCCTCCTATCTTTCAGTATTGCGTCACGGTTGAGTGCATCCACCTCATCACCGTTGATAAAGAGTTTCATCTTTTCGGTTTTCGGATAGTATATCGCCGCTTTGATTGAGCCGATCGCCGGTACGAACCCCTCTTCGGGCGGCCATATCCATGCATATCGGCGATCCCGATAACGCAACGTATCGCTGTTTTGCAAACGGGGCATCACGGGAGTCGTTTCACCCCGCCTACGCTCCTTTGCGTCTGCTTTTTTGCTTTTTTGTTTTCTCTTTTTTGTCTGATTTTTCAGACAAAAATCGGCTTTTGCCGCCAATCCGGGACGCACCTGAATAAAGAGGCTCTCCCCTCTTGCTCCGCTTCGTACACTTTTTTTGCATACATACGCGCTCGTGCCTTCATGAAGTGTTTCGGGATCGACAGTGATGACATACGTCCCGGCATCGAGATTTTCAAAATGGTACCGCCCCAAGCTGTCTGTCACGGCAGCCTGACCGTTTGAAAGCAATACCGTAATGCCTGCGGGATTTTTGCCGGATATTTTCCCGACAATAAACCCTTTTTGCGTTTCAAACCGGTGATCTTCCTTCAGATCAAGATGAAAAAGCACCCGGTTTGAGCGAATTTGCCCGTCTGAGACTGCTTTTAGCGAAGCGGTGAAGCGATCCCGGTTTTGTGTGCCAAAAACCGACAAGAGCACTACCGCTTTGAGCGAAGACTTCGGTTGTATCGGCGGCAGATCGAGACGATATCCAAAGCGTGTTCGCACAAAAGTGAGTGCGACCGAGTCTTTCTGTGACAGATAGGCAGATTTCAGAAAAACCTCGCGCGGTACCTCCACAAGGAGTTTTGCGTTTTCGACCGCCTCTGCACTATTGTTGGTAACGGTGATCGTCTCCCGGACATAACCGCCGCGTGTGAGTGATAACCGACTGTTTGCAACGGAGAGCCAAAGGGAAGGAGTGCGGGGATTTTTTTGAAAAACCGAAAGTGCCGCCGAGACCTTTGCCTCCGCAAGTTTTTGCAATGTGCGGCTTTTTGCTTCTTTGTAGAGGGTTATTGTATCGGTATCACGGACATAGAGTTTGCCGTCGTCTGCATCGGAAAATTTCAGATCACCTGTCGTCTCCAGTACTCCCGTGTAAACTCTGCTATTTGACTTTTGCGGATAAAGTGACAACGTCTCCTGATCATGATCAGTCCGTACCGTCAACTTGTAACGCTCAGGTGTACCGCGCAAGAATTCGAAAAGTGACACAGTCAAAGAGACATAAATTTTCTCTCCCGGTGTAAAGAAGTAACTTTTGGAAACAGGAATCTCTCCCTCTTGTGTCTCTAAAGAGAATGTACCTTTGGAATCATAACGATACATTGATATGGCAATACGATTCGCATACGCTTTTTGAGGCACCAGAAAACCGGTATCGATGATCTTTTCCCTGCGTCCGCTTTGTGTGTCAAGATAAGTTACTTCAACTTTATTAACGATCAACGGTACTTTCGCAGCGACAGCAGCAAAAAGGAAATTTGACAAAAGAGAGAGGTATATTACAAAAAGAAGCAAATTTCGCGACACGCACACCTCTTTTTGTAATATACGAATTTTATTTAACGCAATTTCGCTTTATAGCTTACATAGACATGTCTGCCTGAAGGAAGCGGATCTTTAAGTACCCAGCGTACGTTGGTATATTCATCCGCTCTGGCAACGCGTGTTCCCTTTTTGGTTTTAATTTTGACCTCTCCCGCTACGGCAAAATGTTTTCCTCCGTCCGCGGAAAAGAGAATCGTACACGGACGTTCACACTTTGCACTACCGGCAATATATGCCGTCTCTTTGGGAATCGGATTATTCAGTACCATATTTTTCACCGGTTTGTTACGGTTGTTGTTGACCGTATTGACATAGACGATCGTATCGCCCGGCAACACTTTTTTCGTATCGACCAGTTTTTTGACCTTTTTGCCGTTTTGCGTTACGACAATCTCTTTGTATGATTTGGATGTCAGTGTAACGCCGGAGCCTTTAC
Source organism: Campylobacterales bacterium (assembly GCA_015489185.1). Classification (GTDB taxonomy): domain Bacteria; phylum Campylobacterota; class Campylobacteria; order Campylobacterales; family QNZT01; genus QNZT01. The sequence goes on along the minus strand of WGAE01000012.1, from coordinate 4,356 downwards.
CGTACAAAACGGCACCTGCCAGTAAAATCCCACTCACTACCAGCCCTGTCAATTTCTTCATATATCTAATCCTTCCTTTGATTATTTGATAGTCACTTTGAAACGAATATCGGCATTCCTTTTATCGTTCACATCACCTAAATCGACAATTATCAAATTATTTTTAGCATCAAAATAGCCTGCATCGCCGTCTTTACTATCTGAAACCGGTTGGCCGTTATAGAGGATCGAACATTTGACATACGTTGTATGTTCAGGAATCGGATTTTTATAAAGAACATGGTGTGCTTCGAATCCTTCTGGTGCAAAAACAGTAATGTGATAAGTTATGGTCGCTCCGCTGATCGGTTCATGATGCCCGAACCGATTCATTACCGTCGATTTTTGTACAATTCGCAACGTCTGTTTTCTCTGAAAACGCCATTTTTGACTCACTCTGGCGATACCGCCCTCTTCTCCGTCCACCGCATCGACACCGTTGACACCTTTATGCGGGAAGATTTTCCCCCGCACCCCTGAGCCTCCGGTTAAAGATCTGGCAATGAGTGTCAAAGTCACTTCCCCGCCACAACGTGTAAAATCTTCCGCTACCGCAAATATATCACGACTCTCATCCGCCTGTAAAATCAGACGATCAACCGGTCTGTCGGCATCATCAAATGTTTCGTTGCGGTTGGTATCGACATAGATAAGCACCTGTGCGGGTCTTTCACTGTTGACTGAAGATAGATCGTAATCAAACGTAAAGGTGTCGGGACCGTTTCCGGTATTAGTAAGTCGAAAAGAGAGCCAGGTACGTTTTTTCTCTGTGGAGGAAACCGTCACCGGCTGTGCGTCCCGCGTATCCAGATGCAGATCGATCAATTGCGCGACGACGTCAGTGACGACATTGCTCTGGATCTGTTCATGTTCGTTATCGACCTCAAAATCGAGTGTCGCGACATTGCTGATGACGGTACCGGCAATAGTACCTTTTGCCCAAAGCAATGTCGCCGATAGTATAAACAAAAACCAGATACGAAGCAAAAATCCTCCTCTTTTTTTTGCAATCGTCTATTATCTGAGTGTCACTTCAAAATAGGCGCTTTTCTGGGTACCTGCGGGAACCCCTTGCAGATCCATCACCACTTGACCGGTATTGGCGTCGACAGACCCGGTCGCATCCGGATTGGCCTGCGTTTGCAAGTTTTGTGCCGTCGCACAGTCAAATGTGTCGTTTCCGGTGTAGATACGTACCTGGTTGTTCGTAAGTCCGCTCATATCGTAAAGTGCCGTATCGATCGTTTCTGTGATTTTCGCAAATGCCGCATCCGCGTCACCGCTGTTTTCAACCGTATAGCAGTAGCGAATCACCGCACCGGGTATGCGTTTGGGTTTATTGGTATCATTCACCGGATCACTGACAACAACAGACGTTTTCGTGATCGTCATATTGGCGATTACAATTTTGTAGGCATCTACGTTCGTATATTTTCCGTCATGCAATCCGTCCGCACTTCCCGCACCGTCAGCGAAAACAATTTGCACGGTCAGTTTGTTATCCTCTTCATCACGGCTGTCTGTTTCGATCACCGCACCTTTCGTACCCGCATTGCCGCCTTCGGCAACCTGTGCCTGCAGATCGTAAACCGCCGCAGCACCGTTTTGCAGATTTTCCGGCATATCCGCCACGACAAAGACAATCTTCGACTCGTCAATACCCAATTCGTCAATATAGTCAACCTGCGTATCACTGTCAGGATCAAACGCTCCGTTTCCGTTGCTGTCGACATAGATTCTGACATTTTGCGCATCGAACGTATCGGTCACCGAATCGTTAAAAGCGGTGGTCGAAGAGGTCAAAGTCGAAAGAACGAAGTCCTGCACACTGTTTCCTGTATTGGTCACTTTGAAAGTCAACACGACATTGGTCGCCTGCGGCTTGGTCTGTACCGCCGCCACATCAATCGTATCGACGCTTAGGTCAATCTTTTTATCCACTTTAAACGTTTCAGCATTGGATTGTACCTCAGTCGCCGTTTCCGCCGAATCACCGAACGAAAGTGTCGCCGTATTGGTCACATCCGTTCCCGCTTCGGTTCCTGAAGCCGCCGCATAGGTATAAAACCCGCTCAAAACCGTCACGGCAATCAGCCGTTTGAGTAAATCGCTCATATTCTCTCCTTGTCTTGTTCAAAAAGCCTTTGCAGATCTTTTTTCGGAAAACTAGATCGGAGATTTAGAAAAATTTTTTATAGATTGAAGACAAAAGTGCTCATTTGATCAAAAGCGAGAATAGTATTGCTTCTGAGTGTGACATCTTTTTTGTGAAAAAGAAAAAATCGGTTTGTGCTATAAAAATACTCAAGCGTACGTTTCAGTAACTGTTAAGCACCCTCTTTCCGATGCAAGACCGGCAGATGCCAGCCGTAGCGATGTGCAACAAGGCGCAGCAGTACTCCTCCGGCAAAAATCAGAGTAATTTGCCAGAAACCGAGCATCGAAAAGCGATCAAGCAGATAGATCGCAACACCCACGACCAGGGTGACCGTTCCGTAAAATTCATGGGTTAGTATAAACGGTACACGATTGATCAGTATGTCGCGCAGAACGCCGCCGCCCGTTGCGGTTACCAACGCGAGAAGTACGACGCCGAAAAAGTTGAAACCGGCTTCACACCCCGTGACCGCACCGGAAACGGCAAACGCGACCAGTCCCAGTGTATCCGCCAGCAGGAAAAAACGGTTTTTTTCGATCTTCGTATAACGATGCAGTTTTAAAAAGACACCGACGACCACCACCCCGATCACCAACAACGCCGCGATATTATTGGTAAAGGCAAAGAACGCTTTATCGGCGATGATATCGCGAATGACACCGCCGCCGAGTGCCGTCAGAAATGCGGCGATGAAGATTCCCAGCAGATCCAGCCCCGCACTCCCCGCAACCAGAAACCCGCTGAAGGCAAACGCGACGGTACCGATCACTTCAGCAATATCAAGCAAATGCATCATCTTCCCGTTACGGCAAGATTGTACGCACTCAAAAGGGCATTGAGGGAAGCGTAGGTAATATTCTCTCCCACACCGGCACCCCAGAAACTTTTACCCTGCATCCGTATTTCAAAATATGCCGCCGCTTTGGCGTCGCTGCCGCGTGAAAGCGCGTGTTCATCATAGCGGATAATATCAAACACCGTCCCCTCCTGCGTCAGTATATGTGTGAGTGCCTCGATGGCACCGTTTGCTTCTGTAAAAACCTCTTTGTGACCGTTTGCATCATGAAGCCGCGCGAAAAAGCGAACGGCTTTAGCTTCAATTTCAATACGTATCTGCTCCAGTCGGTACGGCTCGGTAATATTCACAAAATGCGTCTCGAAAATCGCTTTGATCTCCTCTTCCGAAAGGACACCCCCTTTGCGATCGCTTGCTGTTTTGATCACTTCCCCCACCATCGGCTGCATCGCTTTGGGGATACGGTATCCAAAAGCACTTTCGAGAATATAACTCACCCCGCCTTTGCCCGACTGTGAATTGACCCGAATAATCGATTCGTAACTGCGACCGACATCTTTGGGATCGATCGGCAAATAGGGCACCCACCAGCGACTCTTCCCTTCCTGCCACGCCATCCCTTTTTTGATCGCATCCTGATGTGAACCGCTAAATGCGGTATAGACCAGAGAACCGACATAGGGATGGCGCGGATGGGTTTTGATTTCGTTGCAATATTCAACCACTTCGACAATTTTATCGACATCATGAAGATCAAGTTTCGGATCGATCCCCTGTGTGAACATATTTAACGCCAGTGTGACGATATCGACGTTTCCGGTACGCTCACCGTTACCCAGCAGCGTCCCCTCGACCCTGTCAGCACCCGCCATCAACGCCAGTTCCGTCGCTGCCACGGCGGTACCGCGATCGTTATGTGCATGGAGACTGACGATAATCTCCTCTCTTCGCTTCAGATGCCGGCACATCCATTCGATCTGATCCGCATAGACATTGGGTGTGGAAGATTCAACGGTAGCGGGCAAATTGATGATCACTTTCTCTCCCCTCTCAGGATTCCACGCATCAACGACCGCGTTGCAGATATCCGCCGCAAAATCGAGTTCAGTCTGGGTAAAACTCTCCGGACTGTACTCCAGACGAACGTTTCCGTCAAAATCACAAAACGCTTCATGAATCCATTCCACACCCCGAAGCGCGATATCGATAATCTCCTCTTTCGATTTTTGAAAAACGATTTCACGCTGCATCGCCGAGGTTGAATTGTAAAGATGGACAATAACGTTTTTCGCCCCTTCAAGTGCTTCGGCACTGCGTTTGATCAAATGCTCCCGCGCCTGAGTCAATATACTGATCGTTACAT
>WGAE01000011.1 GCA_015489185.1 Campylobacterales bacterium | reverse complement strand
CAATTATGTCAAACAGGGGTTTCAGCAGATCAGTAACGTCAATGCCGTTGAAGAGATGGTCGGTCTGATTGAGACGAACCGACTGGTCGAGATGTATCAGCGTGTTATGACAACACATATGGATGACCTGAATAAAGATGCCATTAACAAACTGGCGACAACACGTGCCTAGTAACGAAGGAGGAAAATAAGCGATGATCAGATCACTCTATACCGCTGCAACCGGGATGCTTGCCCAGCAGACGCAAATCGATACAACATCAAATAACATCGCAAACGTCAATACGATCGGATACAAAAAAGAGCGTGCGGAGTTTGCCGACCTCTTTTATCAGGTGATGGAGTATGCGGGAATCGGTTCGGGAACGACACTCGGTTCGCCGACAGGGATCGAAGTGGGGCTGGGTGTCCGTCCTACCGCGATTACCAAACAGTTTACCCAGGGTAACTTCAAGGAGACCGGGAATAACCTTGATTTGGCGATTACCGGAAACGGATTTTTTCAGGTTGAACTTCCCGACGGTTCTACCGCTTATACGAGAAACGGTGCTTTCAAAGTGGACGGAAACGGATCTATTGTCAATGCGGACGGGTACAAACTGCTTCCTGAAATCACGATTCCGCCAAATGCCGTAACGATTGCGATCGGAACGGACGGTACCGTTTCGGTGCTACAGGCGGGCGATACCGACCCTAACCAGGTGGGGCAGATTGAACTGGCGAACTTTATCAACCCCGCCGGTCTGCACTCGCTGGGGGATAACAACTATATCCCGACCGTAGCATCCGGAGATCCGATTACGGGAACAGCGGGACTCGACGGACTGGGACAGATCAAGCAGGGATTTGTCGAAATGAGTAACGTACAACTGGTCGAGGAGATGACCGACCTCATTACGGGACAACGTGCGTATGAAGCCAACTCCAAGGCGATTACGACATCGGATGAGATGTTGCAGACTGTCAATCAACTGAAACGTTAAGGAGCGGTGAGATGATTGTACCGACACTTGTGAGTATCATGATATTGGCCGGAGTCGTTTTATCGTTGTACGGATTGTTGCACGTTTATCAAACAACGTTTAAAGATCTCGAAGAGATGGAAAAAAAGCTTTACTGACGCATCTAACCTCTCCTTTATACATACTTTTGTGTTTTTTTGGATAAAATACCTCCAATTCAAAAAGAGACAAAGGTATTTCATGAACATCATTACAGGCAATGTCTGGAAGTTCGGCGACAATATCGATACCGATCTGATTATCGCCGCACGCTATCTGAATACATCCGATCCGCATGAACTGGCAAAACATGTGATGGAAGATGCCGATCCCGAATTTATCACAAAGCTCAAGCCCGGGGATATCATCGTCGCGGGTGAGAACTTCGGTTGCGGCAGCAGTCGTGAGCATGCACCCATCGCACTGAAAGCGGCGGGGGTTTCGGCGGTCGTGGCGAAGAGTTTCGCACGCATTTTTTATCGTAATGCGTTTAATATGGGATTGCCGATTTTCGAGCTTAAAGAGAGCGACGAGATTTATGAAGGAGATTTGATCAAAATCGATCTGGACAGCGGTGAGATCGAAGATTTGACACAAAAAACGACGTTTCATTTCACCCCGATTCCTCCCTTTATGCAGGAGTTGATCAACTGCGGCGGATTGATCAATTTTGCCAAAGCGGAAATGATGCAGGAGGGGTGTTGATGGCGAAAGTCTATAAAATTGCCGTCATCAAAGGTGACGGTATCGGTCCGGAGATCGTCGATGAAGCGATCAAAGTACTCGATGCGCTCGCTTCGGTATATGATTTCGATTTTCGTTACAACGAGCTGCTGATGGGCGGTGCGGCGTATGAGATTACCGGTGATCCGCTGCCTCCCGAGACGATCGAAGGGTGTAAAGCGGCGGATGCCGTGCTTTTCGGTGCCATCGGCGGGGAGCAGTGGGATAATCTGCCCCGTGAAAAGCGCCCTGAAACGGGACTGCTGAAACTGCGCAGCGCACTGGAACTTTACGCCAACTATCGTCCGGTCAAAGTCTATGAAGAGCTGGTCGAAGCGAGTACGCTCAAACCGGAAGTGGTTTCCGGTGTGGATCTTCTGGTGATGCGTGAGCTTACGGGTGGTATCTACTTCGGAGAGCCGCGTGAAAAACTGGAAGATAAAGCATACAATACAATGGTCTATACCAAAGCGGAGGTTGAGCGTATCGCGCATGAAGCGTTCAAAGCCGCGATGAAACGTGACAAACGTGTCTGTTCGGTCGATAAGGCGAATGTCCTCGAGGTGAGTCAGTTCTGGCGAGAGATTGTCGAAGAAGTCGCCAAAGCTTACCCGGAAGTTTCGCTTTCGCATATGTATGTCGATAACGCCGCGATGCAACTGGTGCGAAACCCCAAACAGTTCGATGTCATTTTGACAGGCAATATTTTCGGGGATATCCTCAGTGACGAAGCGAGTATGATCAGCGGTTCGATCGGTCTGCTTCCTTCCGCGTCGGTGGGCGGAAAAGTGGCACTCTATGAGCCGATCCACGGTTCCGCACCCGATATTGCGGGGCAGGGGATTGCCAATCCGATCGCGACGATTGCCAGTGCGGCGATGATGCTGCGCTATTCGTTTGGGGAAGAGGAAGCGGCGGACAAAATTGAATCGGCGATCGAGCAGGTACTCAAAGAGGGGTACCGTACCAGAGATATTGCCGATTACGGTGCGAAAGAGATCTGCTCCACAACCGAAATCGGTTCGTATATCGCCGAATATGTGGCGAAGGTCTGATGAGCACGATTACGCTTGCCAAAATCTATGAAAAACAGGGGCATCTGGCGGATGCGTTGCAGATTTACGAAGCGCATTTGCAGAAAAACCCCGACGATCCAGAGTTGAAAAAAGCGGTGATTCGGTTGCGTAAAATCAATACCAAAGCGTTGAAATACTTCATGGAGATGCATACCGACGCACAGTTTCTCAAATTTGAAAGGTGGCTTGGAAAATCATGGACTTGAAAGAACTTGTCCTCTCGACACTTGAAGAGCTGGACGATCGCATCGCAAAAGAGGAAGAGATACGTCAGGAAATACGTAAACTTCATGAAGAAGAGGTCCAAACAGAGCAAAAAACGCAAAAAGATAGCAAGCCCTCCCGCTCAGATGATGAGATCGCTTTTTTGAGACATACCAAAGAGCGTCTGGAGGTACTCTTTCAGGGATTGAAATCGAGTGAGATCAAAGAGCCCGAAGCGAAGCTGGAGATTACGCTCAAATATCTGCAACTGCTGCTTGCGCAGGTCAATGAACGTCTTCATGAGATTAAATCGTAACAGATAACGGTTATGGCAAAAATCGGTCTTGCCCTTTCGGGCGGAGGAAGCAGATGTGCCGCACAACTGGGTGTGATCGCCTTTCTGGAAGAGAAGGGCATACGTTTTGATGCCGTCAGCGGCAGCAGTGGCGGGGCGATTGTCGGTGCGTTGTATGCAAGCGGAAAACGACCGGACGAGATTCTTACACTGTTGCAGCGCACCGATTTCAAATCGTTTTTGCGTTATCATCTGCATAAAGGTTCTTTATACAGCGTCGTTGGTGCGGAGCGTTATTTGCGCGAAGAGGTCGGATTACGCAGCTTTTCCAAATTGCCGCTTCGTTTTTACTGTACGGTGGTCAATTTTCGCACCGGCTTTGCGGAGTATCATAAAGACGGTGATCTGGCACGGCTGGTTCTGGCGTCGTCGGCACTAACGCCGGTCTTTGCGCCGGTTGAATACAACGGTGAAGTCTATAT
>WGAE01000010.1 GCA_015489185.1 Campylobacterales bacterium | reverse complement strand
GTATTATATCTAAAAATTTTACTGAAACACGTGGTAGCAGATCACTTTGTTTTGACGGTGTCACCAATATATACGTATATATGACAAACGAAGTTATAAGGAGAGATGTCGGCGGAGTTTTTCGGATACCTCATCGAGTTCGTCGGCGGTGAGTACGGTAAGGCGGCGGCTCAGGTCGATGCGCGAGAAATCGAGGGTGCAGATTTCATTGATACAGATATCGCTGGTGTGGTGCAGATCATCGCGGGACTCGATGCGTACACGCAGTCTGCCCTCTGACAAACGTGTCGTCAGCGGCAATACAGATACGCCCTTAAACGCAACTCGGTCGATCGTACGGTTGGCAATGTCGTTTTGGATAATCAGTGCCGGTCTGATCTTGCCAAATTCACTGTTGTAACGTTTGCCGAAATTGACAAGGTAGATCTCACCTCGTCTCACCTGCCCAAATCCTCGCACGTTTCTTCGATCTCAAGAAAATCCTCATACGCCTCTGTTCCCAGTGCATCCGAATTTTCCAGCAGATAGAGTTCATCTTCGATCTTTTCCCGCAATTTTTCATAGATGGCGTAGGGGATGACGACACTTTTGGCGATATGCCGTTTGGCATCTTCGATAAGCGTCACTTCTTCGGGATTGGTTACCAAAGAGGGCTTTTTGATGACTTCACTGACGGTAATATGTTTCATATGTATCCCTTTTATCTTTGTAGATATTATACAAATATTGTCCATATATGTCAAACGGTACAAGATCGCGCTTCATGTTCATTAGAACTCTGAAACTCCAGCACGGCATTGAGAAACTTGTAGCCCACACGTCGAAAAAGCGCTTCATCCATTCCCGTGAGTCGTTTGGTCTCTTCGGGGTTTTGGGGTTTGTGACGGGCGAAGGCTTCGAGGGTGGTATCCGGCAGGAGGGTTTCGGGGGCGATGTGCGTTTTGCGTGCGAGTGTCTCACGCAGCCGGTGGAGGTGTTTATAAAGTGTTTGATCGATCGGCTGTTTGGCATTGATGCCGTATTTTTTGGCATAGTCGATCTCCAGCGGTTGATGAAAAGCCAAAAGAGCATCGGCGATAGTGCGCATTTCGTTGCGGGTAATCAGATTGACCAGAATTTTAAAGCTATTAAGCCCGAAAAAGCGATCAAGCTCTGTTTCCTGATCCTGTTCAATTTTTGTTTCTACTTTGTCGACTTTGATGACGTTAGGCGGGACCTCTCCATCTATACGGCAGTTGGTAGAGAGTAGCACATAGTCATAGATCGGCAGATCGACTTTGATGCCCAGACGCCTTGGAATAAGATCGTTTTGATCGAGGATGCGGGATAGAAGGGCTTTATGACGGCGGTTCTGTTCCAGAGGCGAGGGGATACCGATGCTTTTGGTCGGATAGTGGGCGGTCCAGTTGCCGTGGCAGTCAATCTCGACCCTGTCGGAGAAGTATTTGCTCTCAAGCAGGTAGATGGCACCCGCATTGATCAGCAGATGATCGATTTGTGCTACTTCGTTGTCAAAACAGAGACGAAGATCATGTAAAATGAGTGTATTTTGCCGTTTACCGAAAGCGGCGTCGATCAGATAGGCTGCCTGCTTTTCGTTTTGAAATCCTTTGCGCAGTGCCCAAAGATCACGCTGCATCTTTTCTCTCTGTTCATGAGAGGCGTAGGGAAGCAGGGATTCGATCTCTTTGAGATGGCGGGTTTTGTCGTCGATCTGTTTGATACGCATACTCTCTTCCGTTTTTGGAACTAAATCGACAGAAACCGCACTTATTTGAGATAGGCAAAATCGATCCCTTTTGTATCAAACCCGCTTTGGATAAAGTCGTCAAAATATTGGAAAAAGTAGCCGCCGTTAGTGTTGGAAAGCACGCCGACATCGTGACCGTAGAGTTTAGCTTTGAGTACCATGACGCACCCGCTGTTTCTCTTTGGTTCTCTTTTCGTAGGCTTCTACCGGACTGTAGGGCGGGGCGGAAAGCAGGTTTTCAAACTCACCGATGCGACCCAGTGCGATGCAGATCTTTACAAAATCTTTCATGCTCCCTGCACCCTTCTGCTCGAAACGCCTGTAGGTCGAGAGGGGGATCCCCGCCTTTTGGGCAAGCTCTTTTTGGGTCAGATCGGAAGCGATCCGCGCTTTTTTGATCCTGGCGCCCAGATCCAAAAGATATTCGTCAATGCTTTTAAGTGATAACATAATAGTATTATCCGAGAAAATTATATTTAATATTCATATTATATCATTTTCAAGCCGCTGCACGGTTTTAATGTCTTCTTTTCTTTTGCTTTCGTGCGGTTACCTGGAGGTTGGAGAGAATGTCGTCATCGATGATCTGTTTGACGGCTTCGAGTTGT
>WGAE01000009.1 GCA_015489185.1 Campylobacterales bacterium | reverse complement strand
TCCAAATATCATATGCAATATATGGAAAACAATATTACTACCGACGCAACTTCAGTAGATGAAATCATAAAGCAATATCCAAATAGTGATTATATCTTAGATAACAATACAAATTATTGGGCAATTACATATTTCCCAACGCATTGGGCTACATATAGAGTAATATTGTTTAATACAATGCAATTAATAGATACAAAAAATAAAAAAATCATTGCGCAAAAAGCTTGTAAATATCAACCTGAATATCAAGACAATATGCCATCATATGATGAAATGTTTGCAAATAATGGGGATTTAATTAAAAGGGAAACAAAAAAAGCACTTGACTACTGTGCCAAAGATTTAACACACTTTCTACTAAACGATTAAACCCCTCCCCTCCGCAACAACACCCAGACAAACAGGCTTCCTCCGATCAGGGAGGTGATGATGCCGACGGGGATTTCGGAGACGGTTGGGAGGGTTCTGGAGAGGGTATCGCATAGGACGAGGAATGCGCCACCTGTGAGAAATGAAGGGAGGAGTGTGTGTTCGACGCTTTGTTTCATAAACTGTTTGACGATGTGGGGGATGATGAGTCCGACAAAACTGATGGGTCCGACGATGCTCACAAGTACGCCGACGCTGAGTGATATAACGACAAAGAGTATGCCGAGCACCCGTTCAACATCGACGCCGTTGAGGAAGGCAAACTCAGCGGAGATGGAAAAAAGTTTGAGTTCATGAGCATATTTTTGCGCGATCCAAAGCAGCAGTCCCGCGCTCACAACCACGGGGATGATGTCGCTGTATCCGACGGTCAGGAGCGATCCCATCGTAAAACGCAAAATCATATAGCTCTCCTGAAAGTCACTGACATAGTAGACCACCAGTAGCGCGGCTGAATAGAGAAACGAGAGGGCGATGCCGACGAGAATGAGACGCTGGTCGGCGGTCGAGGGGAGTTTTTGGGAAAAGAGGTAGATAATCGCTACGGTACTTAGCGCACCGAGAAATCCGAAAAAGGTGATAAACGAAAAACCCAATACCCCGCCTGTTAGTCCGATCATAATCGCCGTGGCGGCGCCGAGTGTGGCACCGCTGGAGATGCCGAGGGTAAAGGGAGTGGTCAGCGGATTGCGAAAGATGGTTTGAAATAGCACGCCCGAAAGTGCAAGTATGCCGCCCGACAAAAACGCCAGCAATACCCGCGGCAAGCGTATTTGCCAGAAGATGCGGTATGTCATATCGTTTGGGTCGAATATTTTCATCATATCCAGGTGCACTTTTCCCGCTGTAGCAGAGAGCAAGAGTAACACAATTAAAACAATCCAGATCAAAGCTTTTTTCATAATTGCACCACAATCGCATCGCACACTTTTTTCACACTGCCGTGAAAAAGCGTTTCGAGGTTTTGCGCATCAAAAAACGCCTCCGCCGTTTCATAGAGCGTTCCCCTGCCCGCTTTGATATAAAGAATAGGATAACCCAGTCGGTACGCCAGTTGCAGATCGTGGGTGATGACGATCTTTTGCGCCAGACGCTCACTTTGTAATATCTCGTAAACTGTTTTAATTTTGTTTGGATCGAGGTTGGCGGTCGGTTCGTCGAAAATAGTAATCTTCGCGCCGTGCATCAGTGCCGAGGCGATCAAAAGCAACTGCTGTTCTCCGCTGCTAAGCTGTGCACAGTAGCTTTTGGAAAACGGTGAAAGTCCCAGCAGATCAAGCACTTCATGAAGATACTTTTCTCGTCCGGTTCCCCGAAAACGGCTCAGTCCCAGAAACGCTTCAACCGTAATGTATTGTTCATAAATCTGGAGTTTAGGCGGAATATAGTTGATCAGCACGCTTCGTTCACGCGGCGGGATTGTCTCGATGTACGCCCCGTCAAATTGCACCGATTTACGGGTTTTATAAAGCCCGCAGAGGATTTTTGCCAGGGTACTTTTCCCCGCGCCGTTACTGCCCAAAACGGTGAGATTTTGCGCTTCATGAAGTGTGAACGAGAGCGTTTCGAGGATCGTTTTACCGTCGATCGTGTAACGCGGCAAGTTTACTTTTAGCATCTTCCAGTACCTTTTTGAAATCTTTCATAAAGAGCATCACCCGCTGGCTGGGCATACCGGCGTACTTTTTCGTCGTCAGATAGACCGCCTTCGCACGGGCAGCGGTGACGGGCAGCTTCAGCCACGGTGCGATCACTTTGTCTACCTCATTCTCTTTGACATTATGCCCCAGAATATAGACGATATCGGGATTGAGCGCGATGATCCCTTCCTGTGAGAGCATCGGCTGTTTGGCGGTCGGTTCGTCAAAAGCGTTTCGGTTGCCCGACGCGCGGATGATATCGGCAAAATAGAGGTGATTGCCGCTGACGAAAATCTCCTTTTTCAAGTCGAAATTGACACCGAAGACGATCAAAATCTTTTTGTTATGAAGTATCCCTTTGAGACCTTGCAGCGTCTGCTCGATCTGTGAAACGATCTGTTTTGCTTTTTGTGTCGTATCGGTCAGTTTACCGATTTTCAAAATTCCCGCTTCGAGATCTTTGAGCGAATCGATCCGCACATATTCGGTTTGGATGCCGAGTTTTTCAAGTTTTGGGCGCAGGGAGAGGTTGTTGCGTTGCATCAGCACCAGCGTGGGTGAAAGCGCGACGATCTTTTCGAACGAAACATTGAAATATCCGCCCACTTTGGAAATATGCCGCGCCGCTTCGGGATAGGTGGCGTAGGTGGTGTTACCGACGATTTCACCTCCCTTACCGAGCGCAAAAAGGATTTCGTTGATCGCCGGGGAGAGCGCGACAATACGCTGCTGCGCCGCCAGAGCGGTACAAAGCAGCAGCAGGATGAAATACTTCATGCAGACCTCCCCGCCGTTTCCTTGACGTTACTTGATACGATAGCGCAAACCGGCATAAAAGCTTCTTTGCGCGGTGGCGTATCCCGTGACGTTCTGGTAATCTTTATCGAGTGCGTTTTCTACTCTGGCGTAGAGTTTGAGACGGTCGTTCAACCGATAATCCGCCGTCAGGTCAACCAGCGTGTAAGCCTCATAATCTTTCGTCGGATCGGCATCGTAGATCGATTTTTTGCGTTTGCCCACATAGTGCAGGAGCGTACCCAGATGCGTATTGGGCAGTCCGTAATAATCAAGTGCGAGATTTGCCGTATGTTTTGCGCGTCTTGGGAGTTCTTTGCCTTTGTCATCTTCGGTTTTGAGCCAGGTGTAGTTGAAACTATAGGCAAGGTCGATACTCTCCAAAGCGTTTTCATAGCTTACTTCGACACCTTTGAAGGTGCTCTCTCCCGGAAGATTCTGATACTCACCGGCAAATGTCGTAAAATCGGTCGTCACGTAGTCGATCATATCTTTGATTTTGTTGTGAAACCAGGTGAGTTCAAACCCTTTGTACGCGGCAGTAATATCGAATCCTGTCGTCTTTTCCGGTTTGAGATTCGCATTCCCCGCAAAACCGTCATAGAGCTGGTAGAGTGTCGGCACGTTGTACCCGGTCGCATAGTTGACCGAAGTCCAGAACCCTTCGATATTTTCATGTATGTGTTTCAGCCCGATTTTGTATGTCAGTCGGTTGTCAAAAGCGTCATATTTGTCGTAGCGGATCGCCTGACTGAAAACCGTTTTACCTGCAAGCAAACCGTCGAATGTATTGGTATTGGTCAGGAAAATGCCCTGATTCGTAAAGTCGTTATCGATCTTATTTTTATGCGTAAACTTTTTATAGTCAAGTCCCGCGGTCAGCACGGCATTTTTCGCATATGCCGCGGTTGCGTTAAAGCCCGCTTCATCCACACTTCCGTCAAAATTTTTCGAAAATCCTTTGCTATACTCCCTGGAGAAGTCGGATCGGTTCAGATAGAGTTTGAAGCTGTTTTTGTCCAGTGCGTGTGAATAGCGCACACCGTAAAACTTCTCTTTCGATTTGACGGAAGATGTCGCATCGTTTGCGGCTGCGACCGGATCGCTGTTGTAGCCGTCATAATCACTGTCGGCGTCGATATAGTTGAAAAAACCTTCCACCCTGTCGTTTTCGGTAATATTCACACCCAGTTTCAGATCGGTCGTGTTGTTGGTGTAGGCATCATCTTCGAAATCATCCACATTCCCGCCCTGCGGTACTTTTGCCGAAAAACCGTCCGTATCGTAACGCTCAAAGTTGAGTGACATATCGAATTTTTCATTTTTATAACCGCTGCCCAGATAATAACGCTGTGTATTGTAACTGCCGTACTCCGCTCCGAGCGTTGCGTGCAATCCTTTTTTTTCCGCGGATTTGGTGATAATATTGATCACACCGGCACTTGCGTCGGCACCCCAGATACCCGACTGCGGTCCCTTCACAATCTCAATACGCGCTACGTCATCCAGTAACAGATGTTCAAATTGCGCACCGGAAAGTGACGTAGGATCGTTGTAGCGCACACCGTCTACCAGCACCAGCACCCGTTTCGAATCCATACCCCGGACCATCACCGAAGTACTCTTACCCGGTCCGCCGTTTCGGATCATCTGCAGCCCGGCACGCGTAGCGAGCAGTTCACCGAGGGTGTCATAGCCTCGCTCTTCAATATCTTCATGATCGATCACATCGACATTTGCGGTGACAGATTGTAAAGAGAGGGGAGATTTGAGGGGAGTCGTAACGACGATATCCTGAAGTTGCGCACTCTGTGCGTAAGCTACGGCGGTCAATGCCGTCGAAAGCAGTAATGAAAATCTGATTTTTTGCATAGTCTATCCTTGATAAGTTTGATTTTTTTCTACGTTCCAATGCAGCAAAATATGTTTTTGTACCACGGTTACCGCAATACTTTTCGCAAGCTGTGCCGCCAGCTGCGTCAGGCGTTTGCGTAAAATACCGTTGATCGTACTAAGCAACATACCGTACATTGTGAAGTAGTGCTTGCACCCTTTCAACATATTTTTCTCCTCATAGGATTTTTGAAAGCAGGCTCTTTCTATGGGAAAGAGAGCGCATTATAACCGAGAATTGATCAAAGCTTGACGGGAATCAAAAATTTAATTTTTAATTTTATTTATAATAAAAAAAACGTTTCATGAAACGGAGGATGAGCGATGCCCACTTCATCCCGTACCCAACCCATCCTGCAGTTTGATGCCTCCGGATTGCTCAATGAGGGCAAAAACCCGCTGGCGGAACTGACAATCGCCATGAAATCGATACAAACAGGTGAAACGGTACTGCTGGAGAGTGATTTCCTGCCCCAGCCGCTGATCGATACCTTCCAAAAACAGGGACATCTTGTCCAGACCGAGACCAAAGGAGAGAAATACCGCATTTTCATTACCAAACAACACTAAATCTACAACATTTACTTAAGCTCTGCATAAGTCATTCTTACCGTTTATCCGTTTTACATCGCTCTTTATTAAAAAGCTATTGCAAAAAGAAGCTAATCTTATATCTGCTTTTTCGATTTATCTGCTTTGCAATACAATAGAACACCGCAATCAAGGAGTGTTTACAATGGAAATTACCGAAAGTGTCATCGCCAAAGTGCTCGATAAGAGTCTGGACGAAATCAAGGCGCTCAAAAAAGACAACCCGCAAGCGTACGAGATTTTGAAATTCGGCGTGATGTGTCATCAACTCTCACTGAGTGAAGAGGACTTGAAACAGCTTGCCAAAGAGATCAAATCGATGAAAGAGGCACAAAACTAATCATCAATCCCCGGCTTCAAAAAGAGGCAAGCGGTATTACTTTGTTGTCGGTGCGGTATCCTTTCTGTTGGATATATTTGCGTATCGTAACAACCCGTTTGTGAAAATCGGGGTGTGATGCCAGGAAATATTTCCACCTTTTTCCTTTATCCATCCGCATAAAAAGGGTATAGGCATCTTTAACACCGCCGTATGCGCACGCCAGCACATCGACACCGAAGAGATCCGCCGCCAGCTCCTGCGACTGTGAATAGCGTGCGTCACTCACCTGCAGTGTCGTCGCAAACGCCGTACCGTAATTTTCCGCAACGATCATCGAAAGCACACCCAGCACAAGCGACTTTCCCAATCCTTTTAAATGGTCTCTGTGTTTGAAATGTCCCAGTTCATGACCGATGACGGAAGCAAGTTCGTTTTCGTTTTTGAGATGCTCAAGCATCCCTCTGGTCACGACAATCTTCCCGCCCGGAACCGCAAAGGCGTTAATCGTATCTTCATCGAGCAAATAAGTCTGAACGTGATAGGGCAAATTTGCACATTCGGCAAGCTTTTGTGTGACCTGTTGCAAGTAAGCGTTTGGTTGCGCCTGGGAGAGATTAAAGTCGACATTGACGTAGGACATCAGCCGCTTTTCGTTCTCTACCGAAAGGTGCTCGACCGTATAATCCACCGCCGCAAGTAACACCCAGTAGACTAGCGTAACGATCACCGCCAGCGATACCATCAGCTTGAGCGCCGTTACAAGCAGATTTTCAGAGGGGTGATTGACCTCTGTGTCGGGAAGTTTGGGAGTATATTTCATCGGTAAATCGCCGTTCCGTATGCTATCACTTCCACCGCGCCGATATTTTGCGAGGCGTTTTTGGAGATGGAACTGGTTTCGATACGCACATTGATAATCTCCGACGCATCTTGCGCATCCTCTTTCATCCGTAAAATCGCTTCGCGTCTGGCACGGTCAAGCAGTGTTTCATACGCCGCCACCCGACCGCCGAAAAAGTTTATCAGCGATGCGACAAATTTTTTGAAATAATCAACCGATACCACTACCGAACCGGATACCAGCCGACTTTTGGAAATGTCAGCTTCATGAAGCGGCACTTTGGTCATAATCACAGGCAGATGCACCGTCTCCTCTTCACGTTTGCGCAGCCTTTTTAAATGACGCTTTTCAATGATGGTACCGAAGGTGTACCCTACCGTCAGCAAAATCAGAAAGAGAATGATATTTTCAAGCATCAGACCACCTTCACCGCCGTACCGTAGACGTACAACTCCGACGCCCCCGCCGCTACCGAAGAGGTCGAAAAGCGGACATTGACGATGGCGTTTGCTCCAAGTGAAGCCGCCTGCGCTTTCATCCGCTCGATCGCTTCATCACGCGATTCGGAAAGCAATTCGGTATACCCTTTGAGTTCACCGCCGAAGATATTTTTCAAACTCGCGGCAATGTCCCGTCCCACATGCTTGGCACGCACCGTCGAACCCGAAACGATTCCAAAATGCTCCACAATCTCTTTCCCCGGAACATACTCAATATTTGTCATAATCATTTGCGACTCCTTTCGAAAATTATAACGCATCTTTTCATAATCCTCATCAATCAAAACATAAATTTAAAGCCTCTTATGTTAGACTTTCATATAAGGATTTATTATGCGAGAAGAGATTGGAAAGCTGCTTTTGAGACTTACGATCGGGGGATTGATGCTCTTTCACGGCATCGACAAAGCGATCCACGGTGTCAGTTTTATCGAAGGGTTGCTCACCGAACACGACCTGCCCGCCGTCGTCACATACGGTGTCTATATCGGTGAGATTATCGCGCCGCTGCTGCTTATTTTCGGAGTTGCGACGACACTGGGTGCGATTACGATCATCGTCAATATGCTGATGGCGATTCTACTGGTCTACTCCGACACGATTTTCTCCGTCACACCTCAGGGAGCCTGGAGCATCGAAGTGCCGATGCTCTACCTGATGGGTTCTGTTGTTATTTTGTTGCTGGGACCCGGCAAATATAGTGTCGATTATCGTCTGTTCGAAAAAACACACTAAGAAGGAGCACGCATGAGCTACCTCTACATCGGGCTGATCGTCCTTTTTGTGATTATTCTGATTGTTGTCGCCAAAGTGATGGATGAGGAGGATATGAAGCAATGATCAAGCCCGCATATGTTACCCTCGACTCTATACTTCATGACAGGAGAGAATCACGATGAAGGGCTTTTTGCTGTTTTTACTCTTTACGCTGATGCTCATCGGATTGATCGGATACTATGAAATGCAACACCCCGATGAAATTCAGGTCAGACGCAACGGACACTGGGTTACCCTCAAACGCACCGAAACAACCGAACCGCCCGCACAAACGTCCAACTCAGATACCGCTAAAAAGTGATGCGGTATCGAGTCCGTAAAATGCTACCAGCTCCCGATAGACATCGGGAAAATGTTTTTTCAGGATTTCGGGTTTTTCAAAAAAGAGTTCGCTGACAACCGCAAAAAACTCCGCTTCATTCTTTGCGGCATACGAACCGATTAACTTATACTTTTCCAGATAGCGCCCCTTTTCAAACGCTTTCCGTAACTGCTTCCAGGTATGAAACATCACTTTCGCCCAGCCCGCGTATCGTCCGTATTCCAGCGGCGGTATACCGTCGGCACTGCCGTCTTCATAGTCGAGTTCATGTGCCAGTTCATGAACGATGACATTGTGCGTATGCGGATGGTACGCCTCTTTGCGCGCTTCATTCCATGCGATGACCATCGTCCCGCCGGATGACTCCCCTTCCAGTACAAAAGTCCCGTGCCGGTAGACACCGCCCTCCTCTTCAATACGCTTTGTAATTACATCGTTGGGATAGATGATGATTGTTTTTAATCGATCGTAACACCCTTTTTGACCCAGTTGCATCAGGCAGGCATAAAAAGCGATGACCACTTTCATCTCATCGCTGAGGGCGATATCGACAGTGCGAAACTCTTTGGTGCTGATAAAATAGAGAATCGATTTTTCAATTTTACGACGCAGATTTTCCGGCAATCTCCGATAGTGCGGAATCTTTTGCAAATAGTCACGATATTCGGGAGGGAAAGGCATTTTGGCAATACGATACCAAAGATAGTGTCGATAGAGCATATTGCCGGTTTGCCAGATTATGACAAATCCGGCAAAAAGAGAGATGATTTTCAACAAAACCAGATAGTACAAACAGACTCCTTTGACAGAAGTGTACCATTTTTACGATTTTTCTCAGAACACAAAATAAATAAAATTTTTCTTCCTATTTTTTGTTAAATTTTGTTATTATATTTAATCTTATTTTTAAAGAAAGGATTGTGACTTCATGAAGTATTGGGTGATGCT
>WGAE01000008.1 GCA_015489185.1 Campylobacterales bacterium | reverse complement strand
GTTATTAAAGCTGTACGTGCATTGACAGGTCTTGGTCTTAAAGAGGCTAAAGAAGCTGTTGAGAGCGCTCCTACTACACTTAAAGAAGGTATCTCTAAAGACGATGCCGAAGAAGCTAAAAAAGCTCTTGAAGAAGCAGGCGCAACTGTCGAACTCAAGTAACTGTAACGCAAGCGGGACCAATGGTTTCCCGTTTGCAATTTTATCCAATATATTTTATATTATAATTCTGGAATAAAGTATATTGGATAAAATAATTATTCTCCCTAAGTCATATATGCAAAACTTAATAATCTTCTGGAAGGTGGACCCATGTTAAACAGTTTACGGTCAGGAAACCGATTACGCGTAGATTTCTCCAAAAAACCAAAGCAGATCGATGTTCCCAATCTTTTGCAATTGCAAAAGAAGAGTTATGAGCAGTTTCTGAAAGTCGGCGATAAAAATCAGGAAAGTGGTATTGAGAAAGTATTTAGGTCTGTCTTTCCAATTCATGATCCTCAAAACCGTATTACGCTTGAGTATGTCGGGAGTGAAATAGGAAAACCCAAATATACGATTCGAGAATGTATGGAAAGAGGATTGACCTATTCCGTACACCTGAAAATGCAGATACGTTTGATTCTCTGGAACAAAAACGAAAAAACCGGTGAAAAAGCGGGTTATAAAGATATCAAAGAGCAGACACTTTTCATTCGTGATATCCCGCTTATGACCGACAGAACCTCTTTTATCATCAACGGTGTCGAAAGAGTTGTGGTTAATCAGCTTCACAGAAGCCCCGGTGTTATCTTCAAAGAAGAGGAGAGTTCGACACTTTCTAACAAACTGCTTTATACAGCGCAAATTATTCCTGACCGCGGTTCATGGCTCTATTTTGAGTACGACGCAAAAGATACATTGTATGTTCGTATCAACAAACGAAGAAAAGTACCTGTAACGATTCTCTTCAGGGCACTTGGATACAGTAAACAGGATATTTTGAAGCTTTTTTATCCGATTCAAAAAATCAAAATTACGGATGGAAAGTTTCTGATTAGATTCAATGAAAAAGATTTCCTTGGTAAAGTTGAGTTTGATCTGCGTGACAAAGATGGCAATCTGCTTGTTTCTGCCGGAAAACGCCTGACGGCGAAAAAAGCAGCGCGTATGAAAGAAGAGGGGATCGAATGGCTGGAGTATCCTGTTGAAATTTTGATGAACCGTTTCCTCGCCGCACCGATTATCAATAACGAAAGTGGAGAAGTCCTGTTTGAAACATTGACACAGCTTGATGAAAATAAACTTGGACAGATTCTTGAGATGGGCTTGGATGAGATTGAGATTGCAAACGATTTGGCACCGGGTGTTGATGATGCGATTATCAACTCATTTGTCCAGGACAACGAAATGATGAAACTTTTGCGTCAGACGGAAGAACTTGAAGATGAAAACGATCTGGCTGCAATCCGTATCTATAAAGTTATGAGACCGGGAGAGCCGGTGACAAAAGATGCGGCAAAAGAGTTCATCAAAGATCTCTTCTTTAATCCTGAACGTTATGACCTGACGAAAGTGGGTCGTATGAAAATGAACCATAAGCTCTCTTTGGAGATACCTTCTTATGTCACCGTTTTGACAACAGAAGATATTATCAGTACGGTGCGTTATCTGATCAAAGTCAAAAACGGTCAGGGACATATCGACGACAGAGACCATCTTGGAAACAGAAGGATTCGCGCTATCGGTGAGCTGCTTTCCGGTGAATTGCATTCCGGTTTGGTCAAAATGCAAAAGTCGATCCGCGATAAATTTTCGACACTGAGCGGGAATATAGAAGAGTTGATGCCGCACGATCTTGTCAATTCGAAGATGATCACCAACACAATTCTCGAATTTTTCACCAGCGGTCAGTTGTCACAGTTTATGGATCAAACCAACCCCTTGAGTGAAATTACCCACAAGAGAAGACTTTCTGCACTGGGAGAGGGTGGTCTGGTTAAAGAGCGTGCCGGTTTTGAGGTACGTGACGTACACCCGACCCACTACGGACGTATCTGTCCGGTTGAAACACCGGAAGGTCAGAATATCGGTCTGATCAATACACTGGCAAGTTACGCAAAAGTTAATGAACTCGGTTTTGTTGAAGCGCCGTATCTGGTGGTCAAAGAGGGGAAAGTGACCAAAGAGGTCGTTTACATGACGGCAACGCAGGAAGAAGATAAAGTATTGGCGCCTGCTTCCACAGAAGTTGATGCAGACGGCAATATCGTCGAAGATATTGTTGAAGCCCGTATTAACGGCGAGATTAAGCTAATCGAAAAGAATAAAGTTGACTATATCGACCTCTCTTCCGCAATGGTTATGGGTGTAGCGGCATCACTGATTCCTTTCCTTGAACACGATGATGCGAACCGTGCATTGATGGGATCGAACATGCAACGTCAGGCGGTACCGTTGATCTGGTCGGATGCTCCGCTTGTGGGTACAGGAATGGAGAGTATTGTCGCCAGAGATGCATGGGAGGCAATCAAAGCCAAACGCAGCGGTGTGGTTGAAAAGGTTGATTCAAAAAATATCTATATTCTCGGTGAGGATGAACACGGTGCCTATATCGACCACTACTGGATGCATAAAAATATGCGTACCAACCAAAATACCTCTTTTACACAGGTACCGATTGTCAAAAAAGGTGATCGTGTCGAAGCGGGACAGGTGATTGCCGACGGTCCGAGTATGGACAGAGGTGAATTGGCACTTGGTAAAAACGTACTGGTCGCCTTTATGCCGTGGAACGGATACAACTTCGAGGATGCGATTGTCGTCAACGAACGGTTGATTCGTGATGATACTTTTACATCGCTGCATATTTACGAAAAAGAGATTGAAGCGCGTGAACTCAAAGATGGTGCGGAAGAGATCACGAAAGATATTCCAAACGTCAAAGAGGAGAACCTCTTCCATCTGGATGACAGCGGTATCGTCAAAGTGGGAACCTATGTCAAGCCCGGTATGATTCTGGTCGGTAAAGTCTCTCCAAAAGGTGAAGTGAAGCCGACACCGGAAGAGCGTCTGTTGCGTGCGATCTTCGGTGAAAAAGCGGGGCACGTGGTCAACAAATCACTCTACTGTCCGCAATCGACAGAGGGTGTTGTCGTCGATGTAAAAATCTTTACGAAAAAAGGGTATGAAAAAGATCCGCGCTCTATCGAAGCGTTCGAAGCGGAAAAAGAGGCGCTCGATACAGATCATCATGATAGATTACTTATGATCGACCGTGAAGAGTTGCTGCAGATCAACTCTCTTTTGTCAAAAACACCGCTTGCGGAAGATTGTGAAATTAACGGTAAAGTGTTTGAAAAGGGAACAAAAATTCCCAAAGAGGAGTTTGAAAAGATCAACCGTTTCGCTTTTAACAATGTCGTTAAATGTTTCGATGAAGAGACACAAAAACGCTATAACGATCTGAAAAACTATTTCCGTGAAGAGAAAAAGCGTCTGCGTATTGAACATGACGAGAAGCTCTCTATTCTCGAAAAAGATGATATTCTACCAAGCGGCGTAACTAAGCTGGTTAAAGTTTACATTGCCACAAAACGTAAGCTCAAAGTGGGTGACAAAATGGCTGGGCGCCACGGTAACAAAGGTATTGTCTCCAATATTGTTCCTGAAATGGATATGCCGTATCTTGAAAATGGTGAGACGGTAGACATCGTACTGAACCCGCTGGGTGTACCTAGTCGTATGAATATCGGTCAGATTCTGGAAGTACACCTCGGGCTTGTCGGACGTCGTCTTGGGCAACAGATTCAGGAGCAACTCGAGCAGAAACAGGGTGAGTGGCTTAAAGATTTACGTGCGAAGATGATCGAGATTGCGGAGGTCGCGAAACTTGTTCAGGGCAGAGAGTTCCTTGAAGGGCTTAGCGATGAGGAGTTGCTCGATTATGCACGTGACTGGGCGAAAGGTGTTCGTTTTGCGACACCGATTTTCGAAGCGACAACCGAAGAGGAGTTCAGAAAGCTTTTTGAACTTGCAAAAATTGATATGGACGGTAAAACCCAGCTCTACGACGGTCGTACCGGTGAACCGATGAAAGAGCGTGTCAACGTTGGTGTGATGTATATGCTCAAATTGCACCACCTGGTTGATGAAAAAGTACACGCCAGAAGTACCGGACCGTATTCACTGGTTACACAGCAACCTGTCGGCGGTAAAGCGCTGTTTGGTGGACAACGTTTCGGTGAGATGGAGGTCTGGGCGCTTGAAGCATACGGTGCGGCGCATACCCTTAAAGAGATGTTGACGATCAAATCAGACGACGTTGAGGGGCGTATGCAAGCCTACAAAGCGATAACCAGAGGTGAAAATGTACCTAAAACCGGTATTCCGGAGACATTTTTCGTTTTGACCAACGAATTGAAATCATTGGCACTTGATGTAGAGATTTTTGAAGAAGGAGAAGAGGGTGAAGAATCTGATTCCGATAGAGATTAATGAAGAGAACCGTCCGAGAGATTTTGATGCATTTAAGCTGAAGCTAGCAAGCCCGGAGAGAATCCTCGAATGGAGTTACGGCGAAGTTAAAAAGCCGGAAACGATCAATTACAGAACGCTCAAGCCTGAAAGAGACGGTCTTTTCTGTGCCAAGATCTTCGGACCGGTCAGAGATTACGAGTGTCTGTGCGGCAAATACAAAAAGATGCGTTACAAAGGGATCAAGTGTGAGAAGTGCGGTGTCGAGGTAACGACATCCAAAGTGCGCCGTTCCCGCATGGGGCATATCGAACTGGTGACACCGGTAGCGCATATCTGGTATGTCAACTCGCTTCCAAGCCGAATCGGTACACTGCTTGGCATCAAGATGAAAGATTTAGAGCGTGTACTCTACTATGAAGCCTATATTGTCAAAAATCCGGGTGAAGCATATTATGATCATGAAAACACCAAACCGGTTGCAAAATATGACGTTTTGAACGAAGAGCAGTATCAGTCTCTGGAGCAACGTTTCGGCGACTCAGGATTTGAAGCGGAGATGGGCGGTGAAGTCGTCAAAGAGTTGCTTGAAGAGTTTGATCTGATCGAAACGCTTGAACGACTGAAACAGGAGATGGAAGAGACCAAGTCTGAAGCGAAAAAGAAACAACTGGTCAAGCGTCTGAAAGTTGTTGAATCGTTTGTCAACAGCGGTAACAGACCGGAATGGATGATGATTACCATTCTTCCTGTTCTGCCGCCGGATCTGCGACCGCTTGTTTCACTTGACGGCGGTAAGTTTGCCGTTTCCGATGTTAACGATCTCTACCGAAGGGTTATTAACAGAAACTCGCGCCTCAAACGTCTTGTAGATCTGGATGCGCCGGAGATTATTATCCGAAACGAAAAACGTATGCTCCAGGAAGCGGTCGATGCGCTTTTTGACAACGGACGACGTGCCAATGCGGTCAAGGGAGCCAATAAACGACCTCTGAAATCATTGAGTGAAATCATTAAAGGTAAACAGGGACGCTTCAGACAGAACCTCCTTGGTAAAAGGGTTGACTTCTCCGGACGTTCCGTCATTGTTGTCGGACCGAATCTGCGTATGGATCAGTGCGGTTTGCCAAAAACAATGGCACTGGAGCTTTTCAAACCGCATCTGCTGGCGAAGCTTGAAGATAAAGGATATGCAACGACGATCAAACAGGCAAAACGTATGATCGAGATGCAGACCAACGAAGTATGGGAGTGCCTGCAGGAAGTGGTTGACAACTATCCGGTACTGCTCAACCGTGCGCCGACGCTGCACAAACTCTCCATTCAGGCATTTCACCCGGTATTGATCGACGGTAAAGCAATCCAGTTGCATCCGCTTGTCTGTTCGGCATTCAACGCGGACTTTGACGGTGACCAGATGGCGGTACACGTTCCGCTTTCTCGCGAAGCGATTGCAGAGTGTAAGATTTTGATGCTCTCATCCAACAATATTTTGTTGCCGGCTTCCGGTAAAGCGATTGCCGTTCCGACACAAGATATGGTTCTGGGGCTCTACTATCTGAGTCTGGAGAAACAGAATGCTAAAGGTGAGAATAAACTCTTCTCCGGAATCGACGAGATTATGGTCGCGCTCGATGCAGGTGTACTGGAGATTCAGGCGAAGATTAAAACGGTCATTGACGGACGCCTGGTACATACCACTGCAGGACGTATGATTATCAAATCGATTTTGCCTGATTATGTTTCCGAAGATCTCTGGAACCGTGTACTGAAGAAAAAAGATATCGGTAACCTGGTCGACAACATATACAAAATTGGGGATACCCATGACACTGCTGAAATACTTGATAACCTCAAAGCACTCGGTTTCAGATATTCGACCGATGCGGGGATTTCGATTTCGATTGATGATATCAACGTACCGCCAAACAAAGCGGAGGTAATTGCCGAGTCAAAACGTAAAGTGCTCGAGATTCAGCAACAATTCTCCGCAGGTTTGCTGACCGAGCAGGAGCGCTACAATAAGATTATCGATATCTGGACCAATACGAATAACCAGCTTGCCAATGAGATGATGGAGTTGATGCGTAATGATAAAAACGGATTTAACTCGATCTACATGATGGCGGATTCCGGTGCGAGGGGTTCCGCGGCACAGATTAGACAGCTTGCCGGTATGCGGGGTTTGATGGCAAAACCGGACGGGTCAATTATTGAAACGCCAATTATTTCAAACTTCCGTGAAGGGTTGAATGTTCTGGAATACTTCATCTCCACCCACGGTGCGAGAAAAGGTTTGGCGGATACGGCGCTCAAAACGGCGAATGCCGGATATTTGACCAGAAAACTGGTTGATGTCAGTCAAAACGTCAAAGTATCGGAAGATGACTGTTGTACGCACGAAGGAATTGAAATTACCGAAATCAGCATGAACGGTGAACTCGTTGAATCACTCGAAGAGCGTATTTTCGGACGTGTGCTTGCGGAAAATATCATCGATCCGATTACAAACGAAGTGCTGTTTGTCGAAGGAACACTCATCGACGAGCAAGCGGCGCAGACGATCAAAGAGGCTGGTATTAAGTCTGCGGTAATTCGCACGCCGATTACCTGTAAATCACCAAAGGGTGTCTGTGCGAAGTGTTACGGTCTGAATCTTGGTAAAGCGAAACTGGTCAAGAAAGGTGAAGCGGTCGGTATCATCTCCGCGCAATCAATTGGTGAACCAGGTACACAGCTGACGCTGAGAACCTTCCACATCGGTGGTACGGCATCGACTGAACAGCAGGATCGTCAGGTCGTGGCAAAAAAAGAGGGTTTCATACGCTTTTATAACTTGAAGACGTACGTCAATTCAAGAGGCGAAAAAATTGTCGCAAACCGCAGAAATGCGGCAGTCTTGCTGGTTGAGCCGAAAATCAAGGCGCCGTTTAAAGGTAAAGTACGCGTCGATTACGCCCATGAAGAGATGTCAGTCCAGGTAACCGGTGAGAACGATACAGTCAAATTTATTTTACGTAAAAACGATGTCGCGAAACCTAATGAACTTGCAGGTATCAGCGGAAAGATGGAAGGTAAATTTTATTTGCCTTATGACGGAGATGTCATGGTCGAAGAAGGGGAGAGTATCGTAGAAGTGATCAAAGAGGGGTGGAATATTCCAAATCGTATTCACTTTGGTAGTACACTTCTGATCGAAGACGGTGAACCGGTGGTTCAGAAGATTCCGGCAAAAGCAAACGGTGTGATCAAATACTTCCAGCTTACGGGCGATTATCTTGAGCGTTTCGAAAAGATCGAAAAAGGACATAAAGTCGATGAAAAAGGACTTTTCGCAATTATTGCCGACGATGAGGGAAGAGAAGCGGTCAGACACTATATTCCACGAAAATCGATTGTCGAATTTGCCGATAACGAAACCGTTAAAGCGGATGATCTGATCGCCAGACCGGAAAAAGATGAACAGACGGTCATTGCGGAATGGGATCCATATTCCACACCGATTATCGCGGAAGAGAACGGTGTGGTACACTTTGAAGATGTCGAACCGGGACACACGGCAACAGAGCAGGTGGATGAGCTCGGACAGACACGTCTGGTGATCAACGAATATATCCCGTCAGGTTATAAACCGGCAATCGTTTTGGCAACTGAGAGCGGCGAATTGAAAAAGTATGTGCTTGAGCCGAAAACATCGATTTTGGTTGATGACGGTGCGGAAGTCAAACAGGCGGATGAATTGGCGAAAATTCCTAAAGCGGCGGCAAAATCGAAAGATATTACCGGTGGTTTGCCGAGAGTATCAGAGCTTTTTGAGGCCAGACGTCCTAAAAGCCCGGCAGTCATTGCCGAGATCTCCGGAACGGTACGCTTTGGTAAACCGCTGCGTGCGAAAGAGCGTATTATCATCGACGGTGAAGATGGTACGAGCAAAGAGTATCTGGTCGATAAAAGCAGACAAATCCTGGTACACGCAGGCGAATATGTACAAGTCGGCGAAAAGCTGACCGACGGGCAAATCTCCAGTCATGATATTTTGCGTATTTTGGGTGAAAAAGCCTTACATTATTATTTGATCAGTGAAATTCAGCAAGTTTATCGCAGTCAGGGTGTTTCGATCAACGATAAACATATTGAGATCATCGTCTCCCAGATGCTTAGACAAGTCAAAATCGTCGACAGCGGTGATACACATTTCATTACCGGTGATCTGATCAGCCGACGTAAACTGCGTGAAGAGAATGAACGGATCATCAGAATGGGTGGAGAACCGGCAATCGCGGAACCGACACTACTCGGTGTGACACGCGCCGCAATCAACGCCGATTCGATCATCTCTGCCGCATCGTTCCAGGAGACAACCAAAGTCCTCACAGAAGCGGCGATCGCCGGCAAGACCGATCACCTTGAAGACCTCAAGGAAAACGTCATCCTCGGCCGCATGATTCCTGTCGGTACAGGAATGTACAAAGACCAAAAAGTCAAACTGCAGGTTAAAGGGGAGTAATTTCACTCCCCCTCCGCTAAATAAACCCGCTTCTTTAATACTTCAACAT
>WGAE01000007.1 GCA_015489185.1 Campylobacterales bacterium | reverse complement strand
GCGGCGTCGATATTTTTTTGTTCCGTCAGAAAAACCGGCGAGATCATGAAGGGGTAGAGAAAAAACTCATCCTCCACGATGATCGGCAGTTTTTGCGGAAAATCTCCGTAGCTGTTTAAGTGCATAAAGCTTCTCTCCTTCTTTTTTTACGGTAATATCTTTTGAAAAATAGTACTTTTGGTCGCAATCGGCGTGTTTTTGAGCCACGAACTGTCGATCTTTTTCTGGTAGATTTCCGCCGCTCTCTTTTTCCCGAGTCGTTTGTAGAGCGACACGATATCTCTGTCCAGAATCAGCTCCGTAAGATAGAGTTTGGTCAGGATCGTATCGACCATCGGGTTGTAGAGCGAGTCGGGAAACTTCTCTTTGTAACGGTTGGCTTCGGCAATCGTATCCAGCAACAGTTTCTGGTTGCGTTTGGGGTGGCGAAACTGCGCGAAATGCGACTTGATTTTTAAAAATTTCAGATATTCGATATTTCGACCGGTCGCAAACCGTTTAATATAGTTGTCCAGGTAAAAATCCGCCATCAGGTACTCATCCTCTTCCAGATGTGCCCGGTAGAGTATCATCAGCGCCTCTTTGAGCAGGGGTGAGGCGACATGTTCACTTGCCAGAGAGGTGTACGCATCGTCGGCTTTGTCCAGATTTCCCGCGGCGACTTTTTTCAAAATCTCCTGATACCAGTAGGTGTCGGGTTTGTTGTAGACTTCCGTACGCTGGTTTTTGGATGCACAGCCTCCCAGCAGTAAAAGTGCTACCGCCGCTGCGGCAAAATAACGAAGTATCATCGATTTTCTCCTTTGATTTGGCGAATATTTTACCTGAATCTATGTTACTTTTCTCTAAAATAGGACGATATTGCAGAAAGCCAAATGCGGTGCGTTCCGGTCGAAAGAACGTAACCTGAATATGGACATTATAACGATTAAGGTTAGCGAAAGGTTAACAGAAAGGATAAAAATGCAACTGCGTGTCGCCGTACCGATACCGGGGTTTGAAAAGATCATGAAGTACGAATTGACGCAACTGGATGATTTTTTCTATACGCTAAGCGGTGAAAATATCTCTTTTACGCTGATCGATCCCGCAAAAATTCGCGAATATCGGTTCGATCTGCCCGAAGGCTATGCCAAAAAACTGGAAGTGGAAGAGGGGGATCGTATCAGGTCGTTTGCGATGATGGTACTGCAGGAGCCGATCGAGCAATCGATGGTCAATTTTCTTGCACCCGTGGTGATCAACGAGACCAAAGGGCTGGTTGCGCAGGTGGTGCTCGATGAACAGAAATATCCGCACTTTTCACTCGCGGAACCGATCGGGAACTATTTATGAAACGTACATTGACGATTGTCGGAACCGGAAATATGGCAAACGCCGTTTTGGCGGGTGTTGCGGGAAACTACCATGTCGAAGTGGTCGGCAGGGACCGGGTAAAACTGGAGCAGTTGCAAAAGCGCTACGGCAAGGCGATTACGACACGCCTGCTCAATGAGACGGTCGATGTCACGGACAAAGTGGTGATACTCTGTGTCAAACCGCACGCGCTGGAGAGTGCGGCGGCGTTTCTGGAGGGGAAGGCGTATGCGCTTTTGTCGGTGCTTGCCGGAACGACGCTTGCGACACTTCGCGGTGCGATCAAAGCGCATTATGTCGTGCGGACGATGCCCAATCTCGCGGCACAGTACGGCAAGTCTATGACCACACTCTGCGGTGATGAAGATTTCAAGGAAGAGGCGCTGGAGATTTGTCGCAGTTTCGGTGAAGCGCTCTGGCTCTCTACGGAAAAAGAGATCGACATCGCGACGGCGATTGCGGGAAGCGGTCCGGCGTATCTGGCGTTGGTGGCGGAAGCGCTGGCGGACGGCGGTGTGCGTGAGGGACTCAAACGCGAAGATGCGCAGATACTGGTGCAGGGGCTGTTTGAAGGTATGGGCGCACTGTTAAGCACCCGTACGCCTTCGCAACTCAAAGATGCCGTGATGAGTCCGGGCGGCACGACGGCGGCGGGTTATGCGGCATTGGAGCGAAACGGTGTGCGAAACGGGTGTATCGAAGCGGTCGGCGCAGCGTATGCGAAAGCGACGGAACTTGGGAAAAAATCGTAAAACCTTCTGCCGGGAACTTGCTTGAGTGCAATTAACACTGTTTCAGAGGAGTTGGCAGGAGAGAAACGAAGACGGGGTTTCCCGCCTTCATGAAGTGTAATGTTTAAAGATATTCAGAGGTTGTGCTCTTTTTTGTATTGTAAAATCATCGCGTAGGCTTCGTCTTTGAGTTTGAGTTTCTCTTTTTTCAGTTT
>WGAE01000006.1 GCA_015489185.1 Campylobacterales bacterium | reverse complement strand
CACCTTCGCCGGATGCGGCGGTTCCGGCGGTTCAAACGACCAGGGAAACGGTAACAACGGAAACGGTGGAGATCAGCCGGTTGTTATCGACAGTGTACAAAAAGCGAAAAATACATTTGCGGTGATCGGCGGTGTGGTTGATCTGGAGGATTTTGTCACCGGTGATCTGAACTATGAAAATTATATCGGCAACGGTGGTGTTCGTGCGTTGCAGAGTGTCGGAAGCGGGGATTATAGTTGTCCGTCAGGCGGTAATGTCCAGTATAACGTACAGATGGATAATGCGCTGCAACCGCCGAAATATGATATTGCTTTGACATTCAATGCATGTAAGGAAGATGTCGGTTCAGAGATCAATGGTTCGGTACACTATGCCGGTACACAAAATGCGATGACGATTACGCTTGCGAATTTAGTGGTAAAGGACGGCAGCGATACGACGACATTTGACAATTTCACCGTCGACACAAATCTCTCACAATCGCATATGCGACTTGCTTTCAACGGTACGGCACACGATACACGAAACGGTCATACCGAAACCTGGCAAATGAACCATATGGTGATCGATGTCGATCACCTTGACAGTCCGCCGCAAACAATGGCGATCGACGGTACGGTGTCTCTTACGAGCGATCCGGCCGGATGTGCGGACGGTACTTACAATGTCGAGACCGTTGAGCGTGTCGTAATTGATGCGCAAACCGAAGATCCCGTATCGGGTAAAGTGAAAGTCAACGGCGTGACCTATACTTTCAACAGTGACGGCACCGCGACGGCGACGATCAACGGTCAGCAAGTTACGATCGATCCGGACAGTGTGGACGACATTAACTGCTCCCTGTCCGGTTAACGCAATAGAGACGGGTATGTAACACCCCGTCTCTTCATGAAATTTTTCAACATTGTATCTGCATCTAGATTTATTATCTTCTGCTATAATCTTCCTATGATAAAACGATACCCGACCAAAAAAATTTACGTAGGCGATGTGGCGATAGGCGGTGATGCTCCGATTTCGGTGCAGTCGATGACATACAGCAAAACCGAAGATGTCGAAGAGACGCTGGAGCAGATCAAAAGGCTTCATTTTGCGGGGTGCGATATCGTCCGAGTGGCGGTACCCGACGAAGCGGCGGCGCGTGCACTCAAAACGATCAAAGCGCAGAGTTCCCTGCCGATTGTCGCGGACATCCACTTCAACTATAAGCTGGCGCTGATTGCGGCGGAGAGTGTCGACTGCATCCGCATCAATCCGGGAAATATCGGCTCCAAAGAGCGGATTAAAGCGGTCGTCGATGCCTGCAGGGAGCGCAATATCCCGATTCGCATCGGCGTCAACAGCGGATCGCTCGAAGCACAGTTCGAGGATCGCTACGGTCAGACACCCGAAGGGATGGTCGCTTCGGCGCTCTACAACATCAAACTGCTCGAAGATTTCGGGTTTACCGACATCAAAGTTTCTCTGAAAGCAAGTGATGTGCAGCGCACCGTGCAGGCGTACCGTGATCTGCGTCCGCAGGTGCCCTATCCGTTTCATCTGGGGGTGACCGAGGCGGGAACACTTTTTCATGCGACAGTCAAATCTTCGATCGCGCTGGGAACGCTGCTGCTGGAAGGGATCGGCGATACGATGCGTGTCTCGATTACCGGCGAGCTCGAAAAAGAGATCGAAGTGGGCAAGGCGATCCTCAAAGATGCGGGACTGGTCAACGAAGGGCTTAATATTATCTCCTGTCCGACATGCGGACGGATCGAAGTCGATTTGGTCAAGGCGGTGGCTGAGGTGGAAGAGCGTACCAAACATATCAAAACGCCGCTCGATGTCTCGGTAATGGGGTGTGTCGTCAATGCGATCGGGGAAGCTAAAAGCGCCGATGTGGCGATCGCCTACGGCAAAGGAAGCGGTCTGGTGATGGTCAAAGGGGAAGTGGTGGCGAAACTGCCCGAAGAGGAACTGGTCGACAAGTTCCTCGAAGAGGTCGAAAAAGCGGCGAAAGAGCACGAATGACACAAAATCAACTGCACAATCTCAATATCGAACGGGCAGTTTTGAGTGCGATCATCTTCGAGCCGACACTCTATGAAGATGTCGCCGCAAAACTTAAACCGACCGACTTCTATCTGCCCGATCATCAGGTGATCTTCGAGTCGATGGAGGAGCTCGATCGCGAAGAGCAGCCGATCGATGAAGAGTTTCTGAAAAAGAAACTGCTGGCGAAAAAGCGCTATAACGAAGATGTCTTTGTCGAGATCATGTCCGCGAGTCCCGTCTCGAATCTCTCCGCGTATGTCGAAGAGATCAAAGAGAAGGCGATCAAACGCGAACTTGTGCGGCTCACCTCCAAAATCCGCGAAGTCACCGTCGAAGAGGATATGCCCAGCGACGAAATTCTCAACATCGTCCAGAAAGAGCTTTACGAAATCTCTCTTGACACGGCGACTAAAGAGTTTCGTGAAGCGCAGGAGATGGTTGTCTCAACGATCAAACATATTCATGAGATGAAAAAACGGGGCAACAACGGTGTGACCGGCGTCGATACCGGCTTTCGCGAACTCAATGAACTGACCGCCGGTTTTTCGGAGGGGCAGCTGATCATCATTGCGGCACGCCCGGCGATGGGAAAATGTCTGGCAAAGGGTACCAAAGTGCTGATGTACGACGGCACACTGAAAAAAGTCGAAGATATCCGTGTCGGTGACTTGTTGATGGGAGATGATTCGACTCCCCGTAAAGTGCTCTCCCTGGCGCGCGGTCGTGAGAAGATGTATTGGATTCGTCAAAACAAAGGGATCGATTATCGGGTGAACGAATCGCACATTCTTTCTCTCAAACGCAGTCGCAACGAAGGCAAACACAGACACGGTGACGTACTCAATATCTCCGTTAGGGAGTATCTCAAAAAGTCGAAAAAATTCAAATCCAACTACAAGGGGTACAAAGTAGCGGTCAAATTTATGGAGAAAGAGGTTCCGATTGATCCCTATTTTATCGGTTTGTGGCTTGGAGACGGGCGAAAATCGGATGTACGTATTGCGACCGAAGAGCCGGAAGTGGTCAGCTATCTTGAAGCGTATGCAGAGCGTCTCGGTTTGAGACTTGTCAAATCAAAAGATGACGGGAAATGTCCGATGTACGGCATCACCACCGCTAAGCAAGGCGGCAAGAAAGATCGTTTCTCTCTGCAGGCGGAGTTACGCAGACTGGGATTGATTGAAAATAAACATATTCCACGCGACTATCTGATCAACTCGACACAAAAAAGGTTGGAGCTTCTCGCCGGATTGATTGACAGTGACGGACATTATGACAAACAGTGCAACGGTTACGAGATTACGCAGCGTTCGAAATCACTGGCGAAGCAGATCAAGTTTCTGGCCGATTCACTGGGGTTTCGCACCTCTTTGAAGAAGAAAAAAGCGAAGATTAAAAAGGTCGGTTTCGAAGGAGATGTCTACAGAGTTCGCATATTTGGCGATATTGATCGTGTTCCCGTGAAGATACCGCGTAAAAAAGCGGCGCCGTGGTTTGGAAAACGCAGCTGGAATCAGACGGGTATCAAAGTCGAATTCGATAAAGTCGACGAGTATTACGGATTTGAGATCGATGGTAACAGCCTCTTTCTGCTCGAAGATATGACGGTGACACACAATACCGCCTTTACGCTCAATCTCGCCCAGAAAGCGCTTGACGACGGGCGTGGTGTGGCGATATTTTCACTTGAGATGCCTGCTGAAGAGTTGATGCTTCGGATGCTGAGTGCAAAGACTTCGATTCCGCTCCAAAATCTCAAAGTCGGGGATCTGACCGACGAAGAGTGGACCCACCTGAGCCGGGCGACCGACGAGATGGCACAGAAGAAATTGTTTGTCGATGACGAAGGGTTGCTCAATATCAATCAGCTTCGCTCCAAACTGCGCAAGATCAAGACCCAAAATCCCGAAATCTCGCTGGCGATTATCGATTATTTGCAGTTGATGAGCGGTACGGGTACCAAGGATCGCCACCTTGAGGTGAGTGAGATCTCCCGCGGTCTTAAACTGCTTGCCAGAGAGTTGCAGATTCCGATCATCGCGCTCTCTCAGCTTAACCGATCGCTTGAAAGCCGTCACGACAAACGTCCGATGCTCAGCGATATTCGTGAATCGGGAGCGATCGAACAGGATGCCGATATCATCATGTTTGTCTATCGCGACGATGTCTACAAAATGCGTGAAGAGCGTGAAAAAGAGAAACGCGCGAAGGCGGAGGGGAAAGAGTACAAAAGCGAATATGTTGCCAAACCGGAGGAGGATGCGGAGATTATTAT
>WGAE01000005.1 GCA_015489185.1 Campylobacterales bacterium | reverse complement strand
CTTCCGATCAAGGCGGCAAAAAAGCCCCAGAGCGTTGCACCGAAAAGCCGTGCGATCAAGATCATCGGAACAACAACCAGCGAAGAGACGATTGAGGGCATATAGAGCGTCACGGTCTCCAGAGAAAAGGGCGTGATTTTCGTCAACAGCACTGTAAAAAAGGTTACCCCGTAATTGAGCCAGGAGGGGACTCTGGGATTGTGTTCATGCAGCCCGTAGAGCGCCTGCTGCGCGCCGGAGGCGAAAAAGTAGCCGTCGTTGGTATTGATCATCAACTGCCCGTTATGATGAAAAGGGGCATAGTCGGCAAACTGATAGACCCAGATCAGTCGTATCACAAAACTGAACACATAAGCAATCAAAATCAGTAAAAGCAGTTTACGGGTCGAAATCTCTTCTTTCGGCAAATCAAGATAGTGCACGTTATTTCCTCATCTTTTTATAGAGATAGCGTTTCAGGCGCCCCGGTGACATAAAGAGCACAAAATGCGCCACGGCGTAGAGATAGCCTCGAAATCCGAAACCGAACATCCGCGTCGCTTTACACTTGAGCATCATCACTTCCCAGGCACGTCTGAAATCTTTGCGTCTTTCAAAAAAAGCGTTGCTCGTTCTGACATAAACCAACACTTCCGGCAGGCAATGCAGCCTCACACCCTTTTCAAACGCACGAATCCAAAGATCGTAATCTTCATTTTTTTTATCGGTATCATAAAAAGATATTGTATCAAAAAAGGTATTTCTAAAACATATTGTTACATGTGCCAACGGATTTCGTTTGGCGAGATTTGCTTTAAGCGATTCATGAGACTCCCCGTAACGCACGATCTGACGCTCACCCGTATCGACGTTAAACTCTTGGATCCAACCGCCGACCGCCTGCACGTCCGGGTGCGTTTCCAAAAAAGCAACCTGCTTTTCGATACGATCGGGCACACTGATATCATCCGCATCCATCCTAACGATAAATTTATACGTTGGTAAAACCACCTGTAATAGCTCGTTGAGACTATACGCAAGCCCCCTGTTCTCTTCCCGCTTGCCCAGATACGCAATCTTTTTCTCACGCAACGCTTCATCCAGAAAGTGTTCAACCTCCTCGGAAACTTTCCCGTCAAGCTGGATAAAAATATCCGCTTTGCATGTTTGGTTGTAAAGGCTCTCCAGCGCCTCTTGCAAAGCAGGCAGAGCATCGTTTTGGTAGACGGACATGATGACACAACTATGCACAGGTCACTCCCTTTCTTTCTGCTTTTTAACAAGTTCCAATACACGTTGTGCACATCTGCTGCGCTCGAAACGTTCGATCAATCTTCGATTCGGTTGCATTCCTTCTTTTTTGTAACTTTGAAGTAGAACTTTCAACCTACGATAGATTGCATCCGCATCAGTACCGTACGCTTTACCCGTTTTAGAACGCCCGATCAGTTTTCCGACAAAACTTTCCGAAGTGATCCCAACGGCAAATATCTCCGTGCCTGCTCTCATATTTTCAAAAAGTTTTGCAGGAATCGTCCCCTCCGCACTCAAATTTCCCCTTTCGTACTCTGTCTCCAGAAACAAAATCCCATCGGCATCGCGTTGCGCTCTGTAGGCTTCCTCTTTCGTAATCCATCCTCCGGTATGTACATATTCACGCACACCGGTACGCTTTGCAATCTCCAAAACATCGCCGCTATCGCCGAAAAACCAGATTTGCAACGATTGCGGCGATATCTGTTTCTCCCGTACAATTCGTCGCACTGCTTCAAAGAAAGGAGCGGGATCGCGGGTACCGACGTAGATCGTGCCGGTATAGACAAAGCGAAACGTCCCATCTTCCGGAAAAAACCTTTTGGAAGAGATATGCGCGATCTCTTCATGATCGTAGCCGTTATAAACAACATGCACCTCTCTGTTATGAAATCTCTCCAAATAGTTTTTAAATCCATGCGATACGGTAATGATCAGATCCGCTTTTTGGAGTAGTTGTTTCTCTTTTTTTTGCTGAAATTTTGCCAGCAGCGGGTGGGTTTTCAACAGATGGTTACCGCTCCACAAATCCCGATAATCGGCTGCCCAAAACAGCTCAGGAAACGTTGCCTTCAATCGATATGCAATCTGAAAAGGCACCGGCGGAGAAAAAGCACTGTAAAGAAAGTCGAACGCTCTTTCTTGTAACAGCATCACTGCCCGTTTGTATACAGCATCTTCCCACACTTTCTGTACATCAAACGCATTACCGATCAAATGCTTTCGCAAATAACGTATTGCCTTGCGAAGCGCATTCAAAGCAGGCCCCTGCCCACCGGAATGAGACGGCGAGACAAATTTTTTCATCACCCCGCCTCCGAAATCGACCTCGATCAGTTCAAACAGATCAATATCATCAGTTTGATAGTTAAGCATCCCGTGATATCGATACTTTTTCGGCGTCACCACCGTTACGCGATGTCCCGCTTTTGCCCAGTATTTGGCAAACGCATAGTGCCTGGACGATGCCATTGCATTCAACGGCGGAAAATGAAAAACGACCATTAAAATATTCATAGCAACACTTCATATCCGACACATTTATGAGGGGAACGACACAACGCCTCGAGTGTCTCCATCGCGACCTCCGACATCCCTTTGGGGTGGGAAATGAGTGTCACGATTTCAAAAGGTACCTGATCGATACGTCGCAACAGTTGTCGGGGTAATGTAGACTCGAGTGTCAACATTTCGTATGTCCGGATCTCCTCCAGATAGTTTCTACGAAGACCGCCGACACTCTTGCCGTCACCGAACATCCGATAACGTTCCGGTTGCAACTTTCGACGAATTCTTCGTACAATCTTTTGTAAGATATTCGTACGATAGGTCGTGATCGGCACCTCCCAAAAACTGCCTTTTGCAGACTCCTCCACCACACTATCTTCGAATCTGTAAAAAGCTTTGTCGGGTGCATCGGTAAAATCGAACTGATGCGCAACACCTTCAAGTTTCATACCGTATCCTACCGAACTGTCGATTTGGATACCACTCTCGATAAATGCCTCTTTCAATGTCAAAAAAGGTTCGACAGACCATCCACCGGCGCGAAACGCCACCACGCTGTATGCAGGATTGACTTCAGAAACAATCTCCTCCAGTAACGTTTTACCACTCAAAAAGAGTTGTACAATCTTCTCTTTCGGCAAAGCATGTAAACGATAGTATCGATAGGTAGGGAAAATCCAGGTATCGTCTCGCCACTGTGCATCGAGCCAGTGCGGATGCAGATGCAGTTCGATGCGGTGTCCATCCGAGACGATTTCTTGCAACTGCCGCTCTATCTTTTCAAATGTCTCAAAATCACCGACCTCTCTCAGTTTTTCAAGATAAAGTGTATCGATAAAAAAGATCGCTTTTTGTCCATATCTGTTGAGGATATCACATATGCGCTGCGTGGGTCTGAGCAGACACTTTTGCGCAGTACCGCTAGGTGTACCGAAAAAGAGTTCATAATCAAACGTCAAGAGTATCTTTTTCCTGGTCAATGATGTCTCCCTTCTTCTGTTTCAGACGCAGTAACGCATAAAAAAGATCATATTTCCATTGTTTGAGCGGATATTTCCACAGATACCCTCGCTCCAGCGAAGCACCGAATCTGCTTTTGAAACGTTGTATACCCGCAAGACGCGGATGCTCTGAGGGGTCGATTCGCGCCCCGACAAAATCATATGTTTTGACACCTTCACGTTTGAGTCTCTTCATAATCTTCCAGTGCAACAGATTGTTCGCACCCAGATGACAGTGTGGGGAGGTGCCACCCCAAAAGTAGTATCCGCGGTGTTTCGAATACAACACGATCGCACTGCTTTGCACTTCTCCTTCAAACATACTACATGCCACAAGAACCGATTCCGGTATGTTCAAAAGCAGCTGCCGCAGTTTTGTTTCCGCAATCATCGACATACCGTTTCGCGCTAACGTTTGCGTGATATTGCGATAGACCGGAGTAAACCACTCTTCACCAAAATGGATTTCGACACCGTTTTTTTCAGCACGCCTGATCACATTTCTATGTTTGACGTGTATATTTTTCCACAACGCCTCTTCGGATTTGCTCAAATCGACCCTGTAACTACCAAACGGCGCCTTTTGTGCACCTTCCGGCGCACAGGAAAAAAGTACGTTGGTCGGAGGCTGTGCGATAAAGTCGTAATTGGTAAATTTTCGGCAATACGCCACCACCTGATCCAAAAAGATCTGTTCGTCTACATCATCGGCAATCATCACC
>WGAE01000004.1 GCA_015489185.1 Campylobacterales bacterium | reverse complement strand
GAGCAGCGTAAACCCTGCAACACCGAAGATATAGAGCTTCAGTGTCGGATCGAGCAGATAAAAGATATACCCCAGTACGCCGAAAAAGGTAATCGTACGGGTCGTTCCGAAAAAGTCATACTTTTTACGCGCTTTAAGATGACTGCGATAAGTTTTGACCTCCAGTCCGATCAGGAATGAGAAGACGAGTGTCAGTCCAAATTGGATCAGGTGCTGATCAAAACCGTTCTCAACCATCTTGCAACCCTAGCCAATCTTTACGGCATATGCGGATGGAGCATGAACATGCCGAACATCCCGTCGAAAAAAATCCCAAGCAACGCAAAGACGAAGTAGACGACGATCATCGCCGGAATCGACGCGAACGCCAGCTTCACCATCAATACCACCAGATCCCAGAACGGGATATCCAAACCTGTAATTTTCACTCTTTGATCATCCATATCTTTCTCCTTGAAATTGACTCCTCTGAAAACGTGTTGATTTCACTCAAGCAAGTTATCATTTGTCGCTTCGCGAACGCATCCAAACCGGACTAAAAAGTGCAAACGCAAGCGCCCCTTCGGGGTTGGGTGCACTTTTTTTGCCTTCGGCAACCCTCCGGTTTGGATGCTCAAATGATAAAGCTTTCGTTCAACCAACACTTTTTCAGCAGATTAAACCGGTTACAACATCTGCCAAAACATCGTCACGCTAAGTGCCAGTGTCACCGCCAGTGTCAAAGTCGCAAAAGCGTTGTTGAACCGCGTATTTGTATGTTCTCCCATGATGTGCGGATTGTTCGCCAGCATCAGCACGATCACGATCAGCACAGGCAGCAGTATGCCGTCGAGTACCTGCGAATAGTAGAGCGCATCGACTGCTGAGATCGAAGAGAGATTAATCAGATCCCCGATCATCATCGCGCCGATAAAGACGAGATAGAACCCCTTCGCATCACTCACTTTGTTGTCCATACCCGCACGCCATCCAAACGCATCTGCGACGGCGTAGGCGGTCGATCCGGACAGTACCGGAATCGCCAGCAGTCCGGAGACGACCACCCCGATCGAAAAGAGCACAAAAGCGTAGTCGCTGCTGACGGGTCGCAGCGCCTGCGCGACATCTTCCATCGTCTGCAGATTGCCGCCGTGTCCGTAGAGTACCGCCGCACCGCTGACGATCATGCAATACTCCAGCAGTGTCGAGTAGCTCATGCCGATGATCGTGCCCCGCTCCACACTTTTGGCCTGCACGACACTCTTCTTCTCTTCCCGCTCCTCTGCCGCCTGCCAAAAGAGCAGATAGGGAGAGATCGTCGTTCCCAGCAACCCCAGCGCCGCGATGATCCAGGCGCTTTCGAAACTGATATGCGGCAGAAACGTCCCCTGCAGCACTTCGAGCAGATCGGGTCTGGCGACAAAGACGTTGACGATGTAAACACCGAGCACGAGCGTCAACAGCATCAGCGCATGCTTGATCGTACGATACGAATGGTACATCACCAGATAAGCGATCAGCGCCGTCACCGGAATCAGAAAATAGACCGACGCTTTACC
Organism: Campylobacterales bacterium; assembly: GCA_015489185.1. Taxonomy (GTDB): domain Bacteria; phylum Campylobacterota; class Campylobacteria; order Campylobacterales; family QNZT01; genus QNZT01. The sequence goes on along the minus strand of WGAE01000004.1, from coordinate 4,691 downwards.
GGTGATGATGCCGGGACCCACCTCTTCGATCCGTGCACGGTTTCGGGCGATGTCTCTTTTGATCTGCTCTTTGAAGCTGCGTTTCAGATGTTCCTGCGGCATCGATTCCCTTTCATGCTAGAGCAACTCTTCCGCGATATCGTCTACATGGTCATGCTTCCCTTTTTTGACATGCAGATATCCCAGTACCAGTGCCGCAGGCAGGGCGATCGCCGTCACGACCCACATGCTGTAGGCCATCATGGCGTAGTAATCCACCATCCCCAGCAGTGCGGTAAAGAGCAGAAAGTAGATAAACGATACTTTCAAAAACTTCGTCGTGCGAAATCTCCTCTTTTTTGCGGACTGAGACGGTTTATGCGCTTTTTTCGACATCTATCACCCCTCTTTCAGCAGCCAGCGCAGCGCTTTGGCTTTGTCCTTGAAAAATTTGATCTTCCCTTTCATCAGCGGTGCCATCATTTTGGTCGCCACCTCTTCCCACTTCTTTTTGCCGACGACGGCCAGCTTGTCAAATTGGTTGCGGTGCTTGAGCCCGAAAACCATGTCATCCCATGCCGCACGCATCTTCCACCCTTTGAACTCCGTCATATCGACCAGCAGATCCACTTCGAGTCCTTTGGCCTCTTTGAGTGCTTTGTCGAGGATCGGAACGAAGGTTTCGTAATCTTCATGCGTCAGTTTTCCGATCATCTTCAACTCCGCATAGAGCCTGTCGTTCGCTCTTTTCAGCGCTACGCTGACACCGTGTTCTTTGACTTTGACACCCATGTTCGATCCTTTGTTTTGATTTTAATTTACATCATTCCCCGCATCAGCAGGTTGAAATATGCCCATGGCATAAAATAGCGTTGCAGCCACCACCATAAACGTCTCGGCTCGTAAGGGTCGAGAATAAAGGTCGGCAGCGCTTTTTGACGGTTGTACTCCGCCAGCAGCACTTTGCCGTATGCGGTCACAACCGGTGCAACCGTATATCCGTCGTAAGTGTACTGCAGTTTGTCCCCCTCCAGCGCTGCGGCGATATTGTCTTGCAAAATGATCCCCTGATGCTGCGCCGCACCGCCGCTCTTGGCGTAATCGAGTGCGATGATATCTCCGAGTCCGAAGATATTTTCATACTTTCGGTGGCGCAGTGTCACGGGGTCGACATCCATCCACCCCTTTTGCGGACCCTGGCTAACCGCCAGTGCCGAGTTTAGCACCAGAGGATGGGCCTGCATCGGCGGGGTAATATGGATATAGTCATACCCTCTTTCGACACTTTTTTCACCCGAAACGAGTGTCGCTTTTTTGGAAGCGGTATCGAGCTTTTGGAGGGTATGTCCGTAGAGGATCTCGACATCATGATACTTTTTGAGTATCTTTTTGAGCGCTTCGTCGAACGCTTTTTCATCGAGCAGTTGCGACGCGGGGGTGACATAGGTAAAGCGTACCTTTTGACCGCCCCCTTTTTGCTTCAGCATGTCGCGCCAGAGCAGCATCAGTGAAAGGGCACTCCCTTTCCCTTTGACGGGGGTGTCTGGTTCGCAGAAGAGTATTTCGAGCGGTTTGGAGGCGGTCATGGCATCTCCCAGTATCTTTTGAAACATCGCATACGATCGCTCCGCCCCCTCTGCCGTCCCTTTGACGGTATCGTTGAGATAGATGCTGCACACCCCCTCCTTCCCGATCTGATCAGGCGCCATCCCTTCGATCGCCCCGTAGTCATAGCTACACCCCAGTGCCACGATCAGTAGATCGTAGGGGATCTTGCCGCTCTTTTCACTCTCGACGATGCTCTTTTCGGGGTCAAACGCCGTCACCTTCTCCTGAAGCCATCGAACATTGTCCGGAAAGAAGGAGGAGGTATCCCGCACCATCTCCACTTCCGACATCAACCCCGCCGCACGAAAAAGTGCACCGGACTGGTAGAGATGCTTTGCATTGGGCGAAATCAGCGTGATCTCGGCGTTTGGCGCTGCACGGCGTGTACGTGCAGCAGCGATCATCCCCGCCGTACCGCCTCCGGCGATGACGATGCGGGCATGTTTGTGGCTGGCGGGATGGGTCAGTGCCGCCCCTTTGGCACTCAGCACATCGGTTTTCGCATAGAGTTCGCTGCCCGCCAGTGTGCTCCCCGCCGCCAGCAGTTTCAGCGCCTCTCTTCGGTTCAGTTTATGATCTCTTTGCATCCCGACCTCCTAGATGATATCTTCATGATACTTTTTACGGTAGTAGCGCAGTACCGCCATTTTGACCGCATCGTTGAAGACGAACCATGTCAGTGCATAACCCCACATCCAGATCGCCCACTCCCAGCCGATCGGCTCCATCAGACCAAATCCGTAGACCGCGATGATCGTTCCCGCGACACGACTGGAAAAGGTCGCACCAAACAGTGTCCATGACGGCCACGGACGTTTCCAGAACCAATCGTCGATACGGGTGTTGTAAATGGTACCGTGCCCGGCGATGACCAGCTTGGCAAAAAAGGCACTCTGCACGAAATCAAGCGGCAGATGCATCAGCGAGATCAGGATCCAAAAGAGCAGAAATGAAGAGAGCACCCCCGCAATCCCGAGCCACGAAGCGAGAATGAAAACCTCTTTCATATCCCAGCGTACCGGATTTTCACGAATCTTCGTGTTGTCATACGCGATCGTCATAATCGGTATGTCGTTCAACAGTGCCAGGATGATAATCATCAGCGCCGTGATCGGATAGAAGTCGTAAATAACAATCGCCAGTGTCATAAAGATGATGACACGAATCGTCTCGGCGATGCGAAAGATCGTATAACTCTTCATGCGCTCAAAGATCTGGCGTGCCGCTTCGATCGCATCGACGATGACACGCAGTCCCGGTGCCATCAGGACGATATCCGCCGCCGCCCTTGCCGCATCGGTCGCACCGCTGACGGCGATACCGCAGTCCGCTTTTTTAAGCGCGGGGGCATCGTTGACACCGTCTCCCGTCATACCGACGATATGGTCCGCTTTTTGGAGCTCATCGACGATGAAATATTTATCTTCCGGATAGACCTGCGCAAAGCCGCCCGCCGCTTCGATCATAGCGATGATCTCGGACTCATGCTTTTTCACCGTACCTTTGGGCACCGGCGTATTGTAGAGCTCTTTTTCGACCTCTTTGACGATCTTCTCGGTCAGTTGATCGATCTGCGCTTTTGGGGTATCGGGTTTGAGCACTCTGGTAAAGGCTTTGGAGAGGATCTTCGCCAGTGTCAGATACTCCGCGACACTCTCGCCTTTGAGTTCGCGAATATCCTGAATCTTGCCTTTGATACCGAGCAGTCCGGCGATATATTTGGCGACGGCGATATTGTCACCTGTGACCATCTTGATGTCGATCCCTTTGGATCGCGCCTCTTCGATCGTCGCTTTGGAGTCTTCACGCAGCGGATCGTAGAGCGGGATCAACCCGACGAAGTGGTACTTATCCTCTTCGCATTTGCGGTACGCCACGCCGAGCGTTCTGAAACCGTTGCTCGCGAACTCTTCGACCTTTTTATATGCCGCTGTTTTGTCGAACTCGTTTTCGTCACTCAGCTCGATGATCACCTGCGGCGCCCCTTTGGTCACGACCAGATCACAGCCGCCGTTTTCGATTACCGCTTCGGTACGTTTGCGCACCGGATCGAACGGAATGAATTTTTTGAGTTTATACTCGACTTCAATGTGATGTTCCGCGGCATAGTCGAAGATCGGCTTTTCGATCGGATCGTGGTTTTGTTTCTGGCTTGCCATCAGGGCATATTTGATCAGTTCGGTGACATCATGCCCCTGTGTCGTGTAGGGGTCGGAGATGACCATCTCGTTTTTGGTGAGTGTCCCCGTCTTGTCTGAACAGAGGATATCCATCCCCGCCATCTCTTCGATCGACGCCAGACGGCTGACGATCGCATCTTTGGCCGCCAGCGCCTTGGCACCGATCGCCATCGTCACCGTCAGCACCGCCGGCATCGCGACCGGAATCGCCGAGATCGTCAGCACCAGCGCGAAGATCAGCATCTCCATCGTCGGCTGCTGCGTTTTGAAACCGTGATAGATGATGATCGCAATCATCACCAGTGTCACATAGATCAAAAAGTTACCGACTTTGATAACCATCTTCTGAAAGTGGCTGCGCTCCTCACGCTGCGCTTTGGCGACGAGTGCGACGGTTTTGCCGAAGTAGGTGTTGCGCGCGGTGGCGGTCACTTCACCGATCATTTCACCCTGTTTGATGATCGCGTTGGCGTAGAGATCATCTCCCGGTTTCTTGTGTACCGGCAGTGACTCGCCCGTCAGGGCGGACTGGTCAACCTGCAGAAACTCCCCGCCGCCCAGCAGCTTCATATCGGCAGGGACGATATCGCCGATCTTGACTTTGACGATATCTCCCGGTACGATCTCTTTGGCGTCGATCTGGATCCAGTGCCCGTCACGAAGCACAATCGCTTTGCGCGCCAGCTTCTTTTTGAGCACCGCAATCGCGTTGAGCGCTTTGGACTCCTGATAGAAGTCGACGATCGCGTTGACAAAGAGCAGGATCATGATGATCGTAAAATCTTCCCACCGTTTTGCCACAGCCGAAAGCACCGCCGCCGTCTCGATCATCCACGGAATCGGTCCCCAGAAACGGCGAAAGAGACGATGCCACCATGTCTCGCCCTTCTCTTCGATCGTATTGGGACCGTACTTTGCCAGACG
>WGAE01000003.1 GCA_015489185.1 Campylobacterales bacterium | reverse complement strand
CCTTTTATATAAAATATAATTTATTATATATAAATAAAATTCGTTTGTCAATATATCACATAATTTTGATAAAGCACGCCAAATTGAGTTCTTTGAAAAACTGTTGCTAAAAATCTTCAAAAATGAACCGCTAAAGTTATCTTGACCCATCTATGAAAATGCATTTCACCAAGCCCCATATAACTCTTAAGCTTTCATTTAGAAGTTTTGATATATACTATATGATATATATCAATCCAGAAAGGATTACTATGTCACAATTAGCTAAAGTTTTTCAAAACGGTAGAAGCCAGGCAATCAGACTTCCCAAAGAGTACAGGGTAGATAGCAATGAAGTATACATCGAAAAAATCGGTCATTCCATCATCATCGTTCCAAAAACGAAGAGCAAATGGGATGTTATGAGGAATGCTCTTAATGATCTGACAAATTTTGATTTTGACAGAAACCAACCTGAAGTTCAGATAAGAGAGTTGTTTTGATCTATATGCTCGATACCAATATCGTCTCTTATGTTATCAAAAATCGTGATTTTTCTTTGGTAGACAAATTTGAACAAATGTCCATACATGCGACAATAGCTATATCTTCCATCACAGTCGCCGAGCTTTTTTACGGTGTCAGAAAAAAACAGAATAAAAAACTTGAAGTTACTGTCAGAGAGTTTTTATTGCCTCTCGAAAAACTTTGTTTTGATACAAATGCGGCATTACACTATGGAGAAATCAGAGCACACCTTGAATCCACCGGCAATGTTATCGGGGCATATGATTTGCTCATAGCCGCACATGCCAAAAGCATTGACGCTATACTGGTAACAAACAATGTCAGAGAATTTCGAAGAGTACAAGGGCTAGTAGTTGAAAACTGGACAGAGGGAAAATAAAATCAAAACTCTGCTACAGTGATCAAAGTTTTGACAAAGCATGCCAAATTAGCTAACATTACTCAAAAAATGTTGTATCTTTAAACAGAAAGAGTGAAAGAAAACAGTTCATGAAAGCAAGTCAAATCTACGAAGCACTTATCCACTTCACGCAAGAGAAGCTCCCGGCATTTGTCTGGGGTCCTCCGGGGATCGGAAAATCTTCCATCGTCAAACAGATCGCGAACGATCATGGTTACGAGTTTATCGATCTGCGTCTCTCGTTGCTCGATCCGACCGATTTGAAGGGGATTCCCTTTTTCGATAAGGAAAAGAGCGAAGCGGTCTGGGCAAGTCCAAACTTTTTACCCAAAGATCCCGACTCCAGAGGCATTCTCTTTCTCGACGAGATCAACACCGCCGCCCCTTCCGTGCAGGCGTCGGCATATCAACTGGTGCTGGATCGTAAAGTGGGCGATTATGAACTTCCCGAGGGGTGGAGTATCATCGCGGCGGGAAACCGGGAAAACGACCGCGGCGTGACATTTCGTATGCCCCCGCCCCTTGCCAACCGGTTTGTCCATCTGGAGATGGTGGTCGATTTCGAAGACTGGAAAGCGTGGGCGTACGCCAATGAGATCGACGAGACGGTCATCGGCTATCTCAGTTTCGACGAGAGTAAACTCTTCGATTTCGATCCCACCAAAAACGAGCGCTCTTTTCCGACACCCAGATCATGGGAGTATGTCCATAAAATTCTGCGTTCGGGGGTATCGGAACAACTACTTCATGAAGCGGTCTCCGGAGCGATCGGCAAAGAGAACAGTGTCGATTTTCTCGCGTTTCGTAAAGTGATGCATCAACTTCCCGACATCGATGCTATCGTGCGTGGAGAACTAAAAGAGATCGACGAAGAGGAGACAAAGGTCCTCTTTATGCTGTGTGCCGGTCTGGTCAAACGCTTGCGGCAAAATCCGCAAAAAGAGGCGATCGACAATGTCCTTGCCTTCTCACTGACCCTGCCGCCGGAATTTGCCATTATGCTGGTCAAAGATATGCAAAAAAGCGGCATACCCGTTGAAAACGTACCTCAGTGGGATGCGTGGGTGCGAAAATTTAGTTACTTGCTTGCATGAAGACGATCGAAGAGAAACTCAACAAAGCAAAAACAAAACTGATGCTCGAACACCCCTACTTCGGTTCGATTGCATCGGCGTTGCAGTTTCAGCAAAACGACGATATCGAAGCGTTTGAAAGCGACGGGGCGAAATTTATCTACAACGATACCTTTTTAGAGGCATGTGATATCGAAGAGATCGAATTTGCGCTTGCCAACGCCGCGATGCACTACGCACTGGCACATCAAAGCCGCGGCGGTAAACGGCAGGATCGTCTGTGGCAACTGGCAACCGACTATGCCGTCAACAGTATGCTGGTCAAAAACAACCTGCACCCGCCTGATCGTATCAACTATCAGAGTCGCTTCGACGGGATGTACGCCGAAGAGATCTATGCGATTTTAGAGAGCGAGATCAACGAAAAAGAGTATATCGAAGAGGCGCGACAAAGCGAAAAGATCATACAGGACGAGACCGCCGACACCGAATTTCTCGAACAGTTACTGCAAAAGGCGATCGCGCAGAATGAACTGCCCAAAGACCTCGACCGCTTTTTCCCGCAGATCAAAGCAAGCAAAATCGACTGGCGCAGTGCACTTTATCAGTACGTGCACCGACACGCCAAAGAGGATTACCGCTTCTTTCCGCCTAACAAACGATACATCCACCAGGGATTTGCCCTCCCCTCCCTGCAGAGTGAACTGCTGAAAATCGTCGTCGCCATCGACACCTCCGGATCGATCGATGAAACGCTTTTGGGACAATTCTTTGCCGAATTTGAAGCAATTATGCAAAGTTTCACAAACTATGAAATCGACCTGATCGCCTGCGACAGTAAGATCCAGTATCACCAAACCTTCTACCCCGGCGACCCGCTGATATACCGCACCAAAGGGGGCGGCGGTACCGATTTCCGACCGGTTTTTCACTTTATCGATACACAACTCGACCACCCCACCCTGCTGCTCTACTTCACCGACGCGCAGGGAACGTTTCCGGAATTTGAGCCGAGTTTTGCTACACTATGGGTATTGCCGAAAGAGGAAGAGGTGCCCTTTGGGGAAAAGTTGATTATCACATCATGAAGGATCAGAAATTGGCAGCGAAATCATGTACCTGGTTTGATTCACTTTTCAAATGGATCGGCATTGCTGTTGTGGCTGTCGGCACTATTTATCTGGCATACCGTATTTTTATCAAACCACATTATGTTTTACTTCATATCCCACTTGCCAGACAACTGGGAATCTAACCTTTGAATCTCCTCGTCTCCGCCCTCGAACCCTCCGCCAATCTCCACCTGGCACCAATACTTCATGAACTCAAAAACACCCAAATCAGCGGTATTTTCGATCCCAAATTCGGTACACCGCTCTATGCGTCAAGTGAATTTTCGGTCATGGGTTTTCTGGATGTTCTGCCCAAGATTTTCAAAGCCAAAGAGGCGATCAAAGAGATGGTGTTTCTCGCAAAAGAGAGCGATACTGTTTTGCTCATCGACTCACCCGCTTTTAACTTGCCGCTTGCCAAAGCGATCAAAGAGAAATATCCGGATAAAAAGATCGTCTACTACATCCTTCCCAAAGTGTGGGCGTGGAACAGAAAACGGGTCAAAAAGGTAGAGGCGTACGTCGATGTACAGGCATCGATTTTTCCTTTTGAAAGGCAGTTCTACCCCCGTTGCACCTACGTCGGGAATCCTCTGCTGGATGAGATTCATACACTTCATGATCCTCAAAAAACCTATGATCAAGTCGCTTTTCTTCCGGGCAGCCGTCGCGGGGAGATTACCAGATTGATGCCTGTTTTTTATGAAGTCTCAAAACATATTGAGGCAAAAAAAGTGATTGTCGTGCCCTCTTTTTTCAAAGGGAGAGAACTACAGCCCCTTTACGGCGACCTCTCCGGTTTCGAGATCTCATACGATATGCAAGAAAGTGTCAGTAAAAGTGATTTCGCCTTCATCTGCTCCGGTACTGCAACGCTCGAAGCCGCCCTTATCGGCACGCCGTTTGTGCTGGCATATAAAGCGAAGGCACTGGACTACTTCATCGGCTCCAGAGTCGTCAAACTCAAATACGTCGGACTTGCCAATATCATTATGGATTTCGAAGGCAAACCGCCGGTTCATGAAGAGTTCTTACAAGATCAAGCCACCCCCGAAAACCTTCTTCACGCATACCACCATTTTGATAAAGACCGATTCGCACAAAACGCCAAAACGCTAAAAGATATTCTGGCGCACGGCAGTGTGAAAAATTTGGTTAATTTGTTATAATAATCCCGCGCAGTTCTCTGTTATCT
>WGAE01000002.1 GCA_015489185.1 Campylobacterales bacterium | reverse complement strand
AGTTCATAACCGTCAAGATACTCTTCGACGATGATCGCTTTACCCGCATCTCCGAAGCGTTCACCACTGAGCATTTCAGCCGCCGCCTCTTTTGCCTCGTCGTGCGTTTTGGCGATGATCACCCCCTTTCCTGCACACAGACCGTCAGCCTTTACAACAACCGGAGGGGTAAGCGTATCGATAAATTCGGAAGCTTTCCGCAGATCACTCGTTTCAATGTATGCCGCCGTCGGCACCCCGTACTTTTTGAGAAAATTTTTCATAAATATCTTCGATCCTTCCAGTTGTGCCGCCGCTTTGGATGGTCCGAAAATTGTCAGCCCCTCTTCTTTGAAAACATCAACGATCCCCTCTACCAGCGGTGCTTCGGGACCGACGATCGTCAGATCAATCTGTGCTTTTTTTGCAAATTCCGCCAATTCGTCAAACGATTTTTGGGAAATATTTTCCCCTAAAGTATCGGTCATGCCGTTACCGGGTGCGAAATAGATTTTGGAAACTTTAGGATCTTTGGAGAGTGCGAGGCCGATTGCGTATTCTCTGCCTCCGCTTCCGATGACAAGTACTTTCACGTAGTTTGCTCCTTATCGTGTTAACAGGAAGAACATTTCACCTTTTGGGGGAAATATCTGTATGTGTAGTGCCCAAGTGGCCGTCCCAAAATGATGTAGCCCCAAAAAGCTAACAATTTAGGAGCGACCCTCTCTTTAGGGGCAGCGAACAAAGCGCCGCCACACACCAAGAGGCGTACGAACTCCAAGTATAAATACTAGTGTCGGACCCTCTTTTTATGGTTAATCGAACCACTCAGGCTGGGAAAATTATAGTATAGATTATGTAAAAGTAGTCTTAGTCATCTTCTCATCGATTCAACCGATTTTATAAAAATCTTACGATACCGATATTCAACCATAAGCAATTGCGTCTTTTGAGCATCAAAACCAAACGATTGCCGAAGGCATAAAAAGTGCACCAACCCCCGAAGGGGCACTTGCGTTACACTTTTGAGTTCGGTTTGGATGCTATTGCCAAGCAACAAATGAAACCCGCTTGCGTGCAATCAACACTTCTGAGGAAGGATGCATGAAAAAGGAGGCTATCAATGGTACTGGTATCGATCTTCGGTGATTTTCACTCCTCCCTTGTTCCGATTTTATACTTTTACAAAAAAGAGATTACCGCACATATCATCATCTATGACAACAACCCTTATACCAAAAATCGTCTCGCGCGTTTTGTCGAGGGACAACACAGATTTTTGCGACACTATCGCAACAACGGAATAGATGAAATCGATTTCACGATCGAAACCGTCGCCGTCGACGAAACAAGTTACAAAGATATCGTCGCCTCTTTCCGACATATCCAAAAATGCACTGCCCCGGAGAATCTTTTTCTCAACGCAACGGACGGGAACAATATCCTCTCGATCATCCTCTCTTCTCTCGTTTTACAGAACGGATCACGGGTGATTGTCTACGATCGCTACGCCAATAGACTCGAACTGCTCACTTCCGGGGGAATGCAAAAACAACATCTGAACGACAATCTCGATATCCACAGCCATCTCCTGCTCAAGGGGTACGAGATTCTCAACCGTACGCCTCATGAAGCCATTCAAACCCGTGCCGAAACGATCCTGACCCTTATGCAGGAGCCGCAGCTTTTCAAACGTTATATTGACGGTACCCTCGGCGAGACGCGTCTGTGCAAAACATTTGACACGCTTTTGGAGCGTATCGGCAAACGGGACGATATCAATTATATTCGCGGCACCCTTTTTGAAGAGTATATTTATCTTCTGCTATGCACGCATTTTGATTTTGACGATGTCTGGACATCGGTCGAGATCGCGGTCGATACCGATATTAAAAACGAATTCGATATTTTAATGATCAAAGAGAACCATCTGCATATGATCGAATGCAAATTTGTCAACTTTCTCAACGGCGAACACTACGTCTACAAGTCGGGAACGGTGATCGACTATCTGGACGATGACGGCAAAGCGATGATTCTGAGCATCGGCGGGGCAAACGAACGCTTTACCAAAAGCGGTAAAAAACGTGTTCAGTTCACCCGAGCGGATCGCAAACGCGCACAGTATCAGCAGATTTACGTCTATCAAAGCCCTGTTTTTAATCAGGAAGATTTTCTCAACACGGTCGAAAAATGGTTCGAAGTCAAACGCGTACGGTAAAGAAAGGAGCAATATGAGCGGACTCGGTGCAAGGTGGAATGAACACGCAAAAAAACAGACCAAAAGTGTGATCGGAAGAGCGCGTTATCTCGATATTTTCGTCTCTTTGTACGAAAGCTGCCGGGAGAGGGAGGCGACGGTACTGAACTTCTACGGTGTCGGAGGAATCGGTAAAAGTACGATTCTCAGCACTATCAAAGCGTATGCCGAAAAACAACAAATCCCCTGTTTCTTTTACGATCTGGAAAAACATACTTCTGTTTTGGATTTTTACGAAAAACTCTATATCTGGCTGCAAAAAGCTCCCTTCAGAACAGACTATTTTCAGATGGGATTTCTGGTCTACTGGCAACGGATGCACCCCAATATCGACTTCAAAGAGTCGCTTCCCGCCGCGATCAAAGAGGGCGGACTCTTCGGCGACATCGCTTCCGTGATTATGGATGACGGACTGGGACTGGTCAAAGAGGCGGTACCGGTACTCGGCGGTATGTCCGGTATGTTGTACAAAAGTTACCGCAAACTGGCAACACGCTACCGACTCGAAAAAGAGATGATCGATTATATCGGAGAGATGGAAGAGAGCGATATGGAACCGGACGAAATCGAGATGCGTCTGCCTTATCTGCTGATGCAGGATCTCAGGCGTGCCGACTTCACCGCACAACCCCTGCCGCTCTTTTTGTTCGATACCTACGAAAAACTCTATGAATCCGCCACCGCCGACAAGCGCCGCAAACTGGAGGCGTGGATCGAAAATTTCGCGGCGGGGATTCTCAATCGCGGTATGCTTGTAATCGCCGGACGCGAAAAGATCGACTGGCGCACTTTCGACAACGCATGGAACGACCTGATCCTTTCACATCATGTCGAAGCACTCTCCGCTGAAGAGGCACGCACGCTGATCCGTACCCACGGGATCGATACGCCGCAAATCGTCGAGGCAATCACCGAAGCCTCCAAGGGGCACCCTTTCTATATTGAACTGGCGATCGATACCTATAAATCGGCACCGCAATCATTCGATGCCGAAGCCGTCAAACATGCGGGGCAGGAGCAGTTGTTCAAACGCTTCGTCGGCAATCTCGGCAGCGACTATTTGACAATTCTCGAGCACCTCTCCGTCACCCGCGATTTCGACCGTGCACTTTACGCACATATTTTACAAAAAGCCGGCATCGGCTATTCGCAACTGATTTTCGAACAACTTGTCTCCTACTCCTTTTTTACGCAAAAAGAGACACGTTACACAATGCACGATCTGATGCGCCGAAGTTTTAAGACACACATCGCCCCGGAAAGATTAAAAACACTTCATGAAATCGTCTTTACCTTCTATGATGAGAAAATCAAAGAGACGATCAGAGACAACCGACCCCTCGACGCGGAAATATTGCAAAACGCGATCTATCATCTCTTCGCTTTTGCAAACGAATCACAGATCGAAACATGGTTTGATCCGATTCAAAAGAGACTCTATT
>WGAE01000001.1 GCA_015489185.1 Campylobacterales bacterium | reverse complement strand
TACTTTCCAGATGGATGATCGGTTTTTTGAGTTTGTTAAGGGCGACTCTGTGTGAAGCCAGGTCGATCGCGACGGTGACTTCGGGACTGCCGGCGACTGCACCGATCTCGGTTTTTTTGATGATCTGAAAATCATCGATATGCTCTTTGTAGACTCTGGAGTCTATATTCAGCGCCACGGCGTAGCTGTCGGTCGATTTGTTGTATTGATAGAGCGTGACCCCTTCGGTGCCGAGCATTGTCCCCACCAGGATCGCATTTGCGATCGGACCGATGTAAACCATGTGAAAGTGGACATTTTTGGGTGTTCTGGCTTCAAGCCGCTTGATATCATGCTTTGCAATTTTCAAAAAATCTGTAAAACGCGCCTCGTCGAAAATATCGCCGTCATATTTGAAGATAAGATCCTCTGGAGTGATGTTGAAATATTTTTTGAGATTGGCTTCATGATGTGGATATGCATTCTGGAGGATCCCAAAAAGCGATGCCAGCGCCGACCGGGAGTCTGCAGGATTGGAGATATTAAAAACGATGGGAAGGGGGATGTTGGGCTGTGCGTAGAGTTTTGCCTTTCGACGCTCATCCAGATATGCCAGCACAAACATCAGCAGTACAAACAGCGCCGCAAAAAGATAGGCATACGGCATACCGAAATAATCCGCCAGAAAAGCGATCGGCACCGCAAGGACCGACGCGGCGACAGAGAAGCGGTTGGAAAAGAACTCTTCAAACATAGAACCTCTTTAAGATTAGTTTTTGTGTTTTAGTTATTTTACAGCATACTAACGAAAGAGCGGTTAAAGATGCAGTATGCTCATTTAAACCAGCTGCCATATGCATAAGTATAAAGGAGTTTTGCGACATATCATGACGCTTTGGGAAGTTTTTGAAACTGCAGAATGTATATTAGGTTGTTATTATACCTCTATGCTTTTTTCAATAAGTGCAAGATAAGATTTAATATCGTCAAGTTTGTTCAATGCCTCTTTGCAGATGATAAGATGGTCGATTTTTTCATAGTCATATGCCAGAAAATTTCTGAAAGAGGTGATTTTAGCAAATTCGTAGGCAAAATCGCGGGGGATGATCTCATAAGTGCACCTTCAAACATAAGATCTGCATTAAAGCGCTCTTCACAATCCGGTTTATATTTTTCCAGCAGTGTCAGATAATAATTGATTCTGCGGATTTTTTGATCAATCTTATGCCGCATCAATATACTTTAAAAAGTGTTTGAAATCTTTGATTTCATGTTCTTTGCGTACCTCAAACCAGGGACGCTCCGGATGATCCTTGAGCAAAATACCGTCATTTAAAATTGACTCCAGTAAAAAGAGATTTTTGACTTCGTTGAGTGTGACAAGATCGATCTTTTTATGCACGATCTTTTGCAGTGTATGTATGATTGAAAGTTTGTCATCAAACGTATGATGCCGGAAAAAGATTGCAACATCCACATCGCTTTGCCTCTGTTGCGTACCATCAGCATATGAACCAAAAAGATAGGCAAATAGTATATTGTCGTCGCTTTGCACATAGTTTTGAAGTTGCTCTTTGACACTCATAAAAATATTTTAACTTATCGCAGATTAAAACAAGCAAGAATCGGACAGGGATGATTGCCGTATTGTGCAGAAACCCGTAAGGGTATCTGCTACTCGTCGATATAGGCACCGTCGGGGGTGATGGTAAAGCTCGTGACCGCACCGATGCGTGTGCCGTTGGCTTTGACTTTGACCCACCAGGTACCTTCGCCGACTTTATCGCCTACGTTGAAAATCGGTTTTTCGACATCGTAGGGAAAGGTGAAGTTGACGGTCATCATATCTCTTGCGAGGTTGACCGAATAGCCGTCCGCACCTTCGACCGGATCCCAGGTCAGGTAGATATGATCGGCGTCTTTATATTTGATTTTGAAAGAGCGCACATCGACACCTTCGTCACTAAGATAGCCGGAATCTCCGGAAGTGTTGCTGAAATGTTTTGTCGAAGAGCTTGTTCCTCCGCATCCGCTCAATAAGAGTACAGCCGTGGTCAATCCTGTTGCAATGTAACGTAACATCATATTTTTCTCCTTTGTTGTTTTTGTATGGTAAGTCTACACCGAATAGGTGACATATGGTGTCGTCCGATAAATTTTTCAGAAAAGTTTTTTGATATCCGGATCGTCATGAAGTCCCGGTATATCCTCGTATGAGAGATACTCCGCTTCTTTGTATTTGAAAAGTCCGGCAAGTATCAGCGCGGGAAAACTGTTGATATATGAGTTGTAATAATCTACATTGGAGTTGTAGATATGGCGCGCGGCGGCAAGGTTTTCTTCCGTATCCTGCAAGATATTTTCAAGCGTGAGAAAAACATCGCTGGAGCGTAGTTGCGGGTAGGCTTCCGCCACGGCAAAGAGTCGGTCGAAGAAATCTTTCTGATGCTCAGAGAGCGCTACGATATCACCTTCAGGTGTCTTTTCGATATTTGTTCTCAGTCTGGTGAGCTCTTCCAGTACGCTTCGTTCATGTAAAAGGTACTGTCTGGCGGTTTCAACTACCTGCGGGATGAGTGAGAGACGTTTTCTCAGCTCCACCTCGATACTGCTGGCAGCGCTTTTGACACTTTGATGATAGCTGACGATGGTATTGTAAATGTTGATGAGTGTCAAAATAAAAAATATGACACCTCCCCATTCCAGTACCGTAACGGCAAGTTCTCGTTCTGCAAAGTTCATAATCTGCTCCTTTTATTTTGTTCTGAAACAATAATAGAAGATAGAGACGACATACTGTGTCGTCTCGGTATTTTTCATGCTGTGTACTCAGAAGTCACCGTTTTGTTAATGATCTGCAGAAATTTTACAGGTCCTGCGAGATATGATTTGATAAAATAGACAATTTCACGATGCGCAAACGACTCCATATCGACTGCGTCATCCAGGCATAATCCGTCATCATGGTAGAAAACGCTGAGGATTCCGTCACTGTTGGCAAAGCTTTTAGTATAGAGAAACATACCGCTTGTTTCCAGCAATGCAAGGCGATTTTTGGGATTGAAAAGTCTGCGCAACGTTATGTCATCCTGTGAACCGAGTACTGAAAATCTATTTGCAAAAGCGATATGCGAAAAATTGACACCGGTGTTCTCATCAGGTAAATTGAAAAATTCAAATTCAGTTTCGATGCCTGAATCGATAAAGAGACCGGAATCACGGTGCGGTTTGTATGTGACTTCCGTCTCGAAATAGGTTTCTCCTTCATCATCGGTCATGATAACCGTCTCTTCATGTTTAACAGAATAGGTATATTCGAAGTAGCAAAAGTCGTATCCCAGATAGTTGCCGTAAATACGTACGTCTATCTTCTTATCTTTGTCCCCGCTGAGGAAAAAATCATATTTGGAAGACCATTTTTCATAGAGTTCCGGATTATCGAAAGTGGATATTGTCCACCCCTCCAGCGTAAGGTCACGGACATAGAGCAGACTCTTTTCGAAAACAGGTACACCGGCGCGTTCCCAACGATAAAAAATCAGTGCGAAAAGTGCGAAAAAAACCGTCAATATTCCCAGCAGATGGGTAGAAATCGGTACGGAGAGGGAGGTGTGTTTGGTAAGCAGATAGGTCACAGCGGTCAAATTGAAAAGTGCGATCATGATTTGTCTGCTTCTGTAGCGAAACGAATGATGATCCGATGCGGTCAGTGTATCGAGATTGTCTGTCAGTTTGAGGAAAGTTTGAAATAGTTCCGCACAGTTGTCAAGATGTGTACGAACAGTCTGTGCATCGTAATAAAAAGATCCCTTTGTATCGTCAAACTGAAGCCATTGCCAGATGTCGTTGATGATATTTTGCAACTCTCGTCTGTTCATAATCGCCCACCTCCCAAAAGTCCTGGAAGCAGTATAAGCGATTAATGCGTCATCATATGTCGTTGAAACGTTTTTTAGTATCTGGCGACAAACCCTTTATACTTTTTCGATTCATTCTGGATCACGTGCGCCAGTTGCAGGACCTGTTCATCGATGATCGTGCTGATTTTGTAGCGTCCTTTTCTCCCAGCGTGTGGGTGTAACGAGGCGCTCCTGGATATTTTGCGTGACAACTTTGACGCTTTCACGGCTGAGACGACCTTTGGAAGTTTTGAGTTCGGTGCCTCGGTTGAGGATAGAGATGATCTCCCTGTCGACGACGGGTTGCCGAAACTCTTCGATCATGTCGTAAACGAGGGTAGGTTTGTTGGGTTGTTCGGTATGCAAAAAAGCGTGGTAAAGGCTCAGACCCGTTTTGACGATTGCAGACTGGATGCGGTTGTAGAGAAAGCCGTAGCCGTAGTTGATCGCCTGGTTGATCGCGTCGGGAGCGTTTTGGGTTTTGCGTGTGAAGCCGGGCTGTTCGATCAGGATCGCAAAAGCGTTCCAGTAGTGTGCGGAGATGCTTCCTTCATATCCCATCAGAGCGTTGGTATCGCGTGCGGAGGGGATACGTTTGATCAGTTTTTCGATCTGAGAGATAACGGTTTCGAGTTTGAGAAAATCTTCTCTGTCACGCTCTTCGCGATAGCGGGCGAAATATTTGATCAGATTGAGCTGGTTTTTGGCTTTGGTGCGTACGATGGTCTGTGCAATCTGCAACGCTTTGGGTGAAGAGAAAAGGGCGGTCTGTTTGCGTTGCATCTGTGAAGAGACGCTTTTATGGTAGGTGATCAGCGCGTAGGGTTCATCTTTGTAGATGAAGTCTATGTCGATTTTTCGTTTGCTGCACTGGTAAATGAGCATCGAGGAGATGTTGATCGAAGGGCTCATGATCACCACGCGCGACACGGCGCCCAGGGGAAGTTGTTTGATAATCTTGCCGTACTCTTTGACGACAATCTTACCGCGTGACACACCGACATACAGACCGTATTTTGAGAGAATCAGTTCGGAGGATTTGACAGATTCGCGCAACCACTCCGTTTTGCTTTTGGTGATCTCTTTGGCGGCGGTTTTGATCGGGTCGGCGAGGGCGAGCTGTTCGTAAGCACTGGCGACGAGTGTATGTGCATATTTTTGCGTCTCTTCCTGCGTGCGGGGCGTGTAGCTTTTGAGTGTGGCGAGAAATTGTAAAAATTTCGATTTTTTATTGATTGTTTTGGTGCGTTTGGCTTCGATAATCTTACGGATCAAAATCTCATCAATATGCTTTTGCAATATCTCAAACTGAGAAAGGTCGGTCAGTAGCTTTGCGTAGTAGCGTTGCACCCCTTCAATATGTTCGTTGATCACCTCGATTGTCTGATGCAGCGGGCGTTTTCTGCACTTTTTGGAGAGGGTGGAGATCTTCTTTTGGAGCTTTTCGTTGTCCATCGTAATTTGGTTCTCTTTGAATCGAAGTCCCAGATATGAAAACCCCTCTTTTCTGTTTGCAATAAGACTCTTATCTTTCCCAAATCGCAGCGACAAAGCGTTGAGATACCCTTCCGCCAGATCGACAGCACGGATCACGTCGCGCCGGTGCGGTGCAAAAAAGATCATATCGTCGGCAAAACGGACAAATTCAATATGCAGGGATTCCAGATAACGGTCGAAATCGTTCAGATAGAGGTTGCTCAGCCACGGACTCAGGTTGTCACCCTGATAGACACCGGCACTTTTATCGATCCACTCTCTGTTTTTGAGCATACCGTTTTTCAAAAAGAGTGCGACAAGCCGGACAATACGCTTGTCCTGTACCAGACCGTTGAGCTTTTCAATCAGCTTCTGCTGATCGATCGTGTCGAAAAAGTCGTCTATATCCGCACGCGCGATCCAGTAGTAACGTCTGAGCAGATCTTTGGTTCGGTTGATTGCTTTGAGGGTGCCTTTGTTTTTGCGGTAAGCGTAGGAGCGGTCGGAGAAGGGGACCAGATCTTCAAACGCGCCCACAAGGATCTTCTGAACAACTTTGGAAGTGGTGGAAGAGAGGGCGAGTTGTCTGGTTTCATGGTCGTTTTTGGGTATCTCGAATGCACGGACAGGATCTGGAACGAAGCCCTCTTTGAGACTTTGGAGGAAGGCTCCCGAGTCGATCATCTGCAGTACGCGGTCGTAGTCCGGGGCTTTGGTGTAGTGTCTGAGGCTTTCTCGAAGGGCGGCAGGTGTAAAGAGCTCTTCAAGTCTTTCAGAGAACATACGACTCCTCCGTCGCAAACGGGTGGGAGAGGGAAGGATTGAGCTCTTCCGATTTGCGGATTGTCTCTTTTGTGTGGCGGTAAAATCGTATGGAGTCGCGTTTTTGCATCAGTTCTTGTAGTTTTTGCCGCAGTGTCCGGTAGACCGGCGGATCGATCTGCAGTTCGAAAACGGAGTAGTTGACACGAAACCCGTATTCACTCAGGAGTTTGTCGATTTTCCTGCGACGTTTATCGCTGACAATATCGTACGTAACGAGAAGATACATAAGCGATGCCCTTTTTGATGTAAAATCGGATTCGGGCATCCTTTTTTTAATAGATGGAGGCGGACAAAGCCCTACTTTTTTCGTGAAAATTTGAAGTAGAAGACAAAGCTATCCAAATCGTTTTTTGTTTCGGCAAAAATCAGATCGGCACTGTTGTGCGTATACTTGAATCCGATCCCTTTCGTTTCGGAAAAGTCATACTCTACAGCACCCTGATATGTGAATCCGTCAAAATAGTCGCTTCCGATCTGCCCTACGCCGTAACCGACCCCGCCGATCAGCGTCACCGGCAGTCCGTGCCTTGCGAACGAATATCCTCCAAGCAGATTGAGATTGACCAGCATACCCGCATCGTCATTGAGCCCCTTGACTTTCCCCAGTGAGAAAAAGAGCATATCCGTTCCAAAGCCGACTCCCGCACCGTTGAACTTTTCAGGGCTGTAGAGCCAGTGGGTACCAAGATCCATGCCGTAACCGGGATCACCGTCGCCGAGGGTTGTCTGTGTGATACCCAGATTGACACCTGCTTGCAAAGAAATCGCACAAAACACACCTGCTAACGTAAGTTTCAATTTTTTCATAAAACACTCCTGTATAAGATATTTGGAACCTCAGTATACAGAAGCAAAGCGACAAACGTTGACGTTTGGAAAAGTTTATACCTGTATTTGGGCATAAATGGTTATTAGTTATTAGTTATTGGTTATTGGTTATTGGTTATTGGTTATTGGTTATTGGTTATTGGTTATTGGTTATTGGTTATTGGTTATTGGTTATTGGGGGC